>CALKAO010000127.1 GCA_937983115.1 uncultured Caryophanales bacterium | reverse complement strand
ATTACTTTCATCGTATTAAAAAATGTAAAAAATCGCAAGTCTATCGCTGCAAGCTATACATTAAAATTCCAGCAGCAACAGCAACATTTAATGATTCTGCTTTCCCAAAGATCGGAATGCACACGTTGTCATCGCAAAGCTCCAGCAAGCGGCCGCTCACACCGGAGCCTTCATTGCCGACGACAAGGCCGAATGCTTCTTGCTTTTCGCTGCAGCGATAATCAGTTGCTTGCTGCAGCGCAGTTCCAAACACTTTCATGCCTTTTTGCTGCAAACGGCGAATGATTTTTTCTAAATCCGCTTCGTAGACAGGCACATGAAAAAGCGAACCTTGCGTCGCCCGAATCGTCTTCGGATTGTACAGATCCGCACAGCCTTTTCCGAGAACAACAGCGGCAAACCCTGCACTGTCTGCAGTCCGAATCATTGTCCCGACATTTCCTGGATCTTGAACTTCATCAATCAACAAATATTTGCCTTTGTCCAATACGATCTCTTTTTTTTCAGGCATTTCGCAAATCGCCGCAATTCCTTGCGGAGTATCTGTTGCGCTGATCGTTTTAAACACATGATGCGCCACTTCGACAATTGGAATTTGCTGCGTGTCAAACGGCAGGCGCTTTCTTTCTTCATCAACAATGAGGGTCATCACCTGCTGGCCCGCTTTGATCGCTTCTTCGATTAGATGATCGCCTTCAATTAAAAAAGCGCGCGCTTTTTGGCGGCCTTTTTTTGTACGCAGCTTTTTCCAAAGTTTGACTCGTTCATTTTTCACTGATTCGATGCGCCGCAATTGATTTTAACCTCTCTTCTTGCATATTCCCGCTTCATTTGGAAAAAATAAAGAAAAAGGTACGGGAGTGATTTCAACCGATGGACTTTGATTTAAGAAACGCGATTTTAAACAATGTCAAAGGCAGTGATGAAAAACAGCTTGAGCAGACAATCGTTGACGCCATTCAAAGCGGTGAAGAAAAAATGCTTCCCGGTTTAGGCGTGCTTTTTGAAGTGTTATGGAACAATTCGACGAAAGACGAACAACAAGAATTCTTAAAAAACATGGCAAAAGGCTTGCAGCACTGATAGCCATCAAATAAAAAGCCGGCGATGGAAGCAGGGCCCCTCGTTGGACCCGCCTCAATGCTTTTTTCTGTGCAGACAGCGCATGCTGTCTGCACTTTTTTAATCATAAATCAATTCATTCACTTTCTCCCAATTCAGCTTTTTCACAACTTCGACAATCAATCTCACTGCATTTTCAAAATCTTCACGATGCAAAATGGCTGCATGTGTATGAATATACCGGGTTGGGATTGTTATCGACAGCGATGGAACTCCTTGCGCGGTTAAGTGAATGCTGCCGGAATCCGTTCCGCCGCCGGGCACAAAATCCATCTGATACGGAATATTTTCTTGTTCTGCAACCTCAATCACAAAATCACGCAAGCCGCGATGAGCCACCATCGAAGCATCATACATAATCAGCTGCGGGCCTTTCCCTGCTTTCGCCAGCGCTTCTTTTTCAGTTATTCCCGGCGTGTCTCCTGCAATTCCTACATCAACCGCAAAACCGATGTCCGGCTGAATTTTATACGTTGATGTTTTTGCACCGCGGAGCCCCACCTCTTCCTGCACCGTGCCAACGCCATACACAATGTTTGGATGGGCTTCATTTTTCAGCTGGCGAAGCACTTCGATCGCAATCGCGCAGCCAATTCGATTATCCCATGCTTTCGCCATGAGAAATTTTTCATTTTTCATGACGGTAAAATCGCAGACAGGCGTGGCAAAGTCGCCTGGGCGTACGCCAAATTCTTCTGCTTCTCTGCGGCTGATTGCGCCGATGTCGATGAACATATCTTTTTTATCAACAGGTTTTTTCCGTGCTTCCGGCGTTAAAATATGCGGCGGCTTTGAGCCGATCACTCCAGGCACAATGCCTTTTCGCGTGACGATATTCACGCGCTGGGCAAGCATCACTTGCTCCCACCAGCCGCCTACCGTTTGAAAACGAAGGAAACCGTTGTCATCAATGCTTGTGACCATGAATCCGATTTCATCCAAATGGCCTGCAATCATAATTTTCGGGCCATCTTTTTGGCCTGTTTTTTTTGCAATTAAACTTCCAAGGTTATCGGTTGTCACTTCATCGGCATAAGGAGATATATACTTTTTCATCACTTCCCGCGGCTCGCGCTCATGGGCGGGAATCCCGTTGGCATCGGTTAATTCTTTTAACATGACAAGCGTTTCATCTAAGTTTGACACGATAAAAACCTCCTTTGAAATGTATATTCATTATTGGGATTTGAACGGAAAAATGCTCACTCGCTTTTGAAATCCGCTTCCAAAATCACTAGAAAACCGTTTTCCGAATCTCAATATCCTTTGTCTTGCCGTTCATGATTGACAAGGTTTTTTTCTAAATAGGCCGATTCAATTTCTTGCCCCGTAAAGCCGAGCAGTGCGCCGAGTGCCAAATATTCGGAAAAAAGCGCTGCATGCGATTCCGCTGAACGTTCGGCATGCAATCGCGCCAGGCATTGATAAACCGTTAAAAATTGCTCAATCAGATTTTCGGTTTTCGGATGAAACAATTTCGGCGTATATGACTCAAATCCCAGCGTTAACCCAAGCGAAAGAAGAAAATGAATGCCATCCACATATTCCTCAAGAATTTTTGAGCGCGAAGACGGGGGCTTCACGCTCCAGTACTTAAAACAGCGTGTCTCATTTGCCAATTCTCCGACTTCAACTTGCAAAGCGAGGATCCGTTCAGAAAAAAAATCGCCTGCCAATTGATGTTCATGCATAATGCGTGAGTCAAGCTCGCGCTGCAAACGGTATAACTTCGCCCAATTGATCCGCATTCTTTCTCCATCTCCCGCAATCCATTATGCTTCTATTATACAAGAAACAAAAAAGGTTGAAAGCATCGTTCCGTTTTCTTTTCATCATGGCCATTGTTTTTATAAATCAATTGTGCAGCTTCAAACAGCGTTGGCAATGCCATGATGAACTTTGCAGGCAATTATCGAATTACAGGCTTTTCTTCGATGATTCTCGATGACTGAATATTCAGATCCGCACTTATTTTAATGGAATCCTTATCCAGCGGCAGCTTTCCATCTTGGGCGAATTTTTTCCAAGCGCGCACGTTTTTTCGATACAGCACTTCCGAAAGGCGGTAAATGTCTGAATCGAGTTCCAACGCTTGATGAAATGTTTGTTTTATTTCTGCTTCGATCTGTTTTTCCATTTCTTTTTTTAAAAACGAATAGCCTTTGTATTCAAAGATTTGATTAAAAATCGCAGTTCCTGACACATGAATATGAAACGTAACGTCATCGCCTTTTACCACTGGCTTGATCGTAAACGATGGGCGGATGATCACCGCTTCAGCAATCGGTTTATCCCCTTTGTCGATATCCAAATTCACCCGCAGCGCATCTTCGGTCAGCCAACGCAGTCCATTCACATCTTCTCCCGTGATAAAGCCGCGAAACTGATTTTTATACATGAGAGCGACGCCTACAGTTTTAACCATCGTCTCTGTTTTTTGAATCGACGTCCAATCTTCTTCCGTCGTCGTCACCGCGGGAATAATGATATCGTAGCCCGGCTCATTCAATTGAAGCAAAAATTCCCGCATTGACAAATCTTTAATCCAGGAACTTTGTTCATACGTATTCGCGATATCGGTCAGACGCGTATAAACAGGCGAACCGTCAAAAATAGCGACAGCTTCAAAGATTTTATCGACATCTTCGTCTTGAGTCGCAAACACCAAAATGCGATATCTTGTCTCGCGATACCGATCCATTAAATCAATGACATCTTTAAATTTTTGATGTTTTAACGCTTCTTCCGTTAAAGCGACAAACGTTAAATGCCCCCAAAACAGCCTCCGCTGCGTCGAGTTATATATCTTAAAAATGGCGTCGTTTACCGATTCTCCTTTGCTTTTCGCGAGAACAGCCTGGTTTCCATGAGACTCTCCTCCGCCTGTTTCCGATTTGCCGAGATTGCTTAAATTGACAATTTGCAAAGTGACATGGACTTGCCCCTCCTTATAATCGACGCCGACCCCATGGACGTAATCCATGCGTTCGGCTTCTTCAATCCCCCAACAGCCGGCAAGCAGCAGTAGAGAAGCGACGAGCATCATACAGCGATGTTTGCTCACCATGCAGTCAATCCTTTCTTGAAGGTTGTTTCGTTTTATCTTTTGTTTTAAGAAAACCTGGCCGTTTTAAGTACTTTTGTTCCGGCAGCCGCAAAAATGTTTTTAAGATCGGCCTCAACGTCGTTGCTTCTGGAACCGTTAAATAAGAAACGCCAAACGTTTGAATCATCGCCATAGACATTAAGACAATATAGATGGAAACGAAAAAACCGAAAAATCCAAAACATGATGACAGCAAAAGCACGAAGAAACGCAAAATCGCCACAATCCCATGCAGCGATAAATTGACAAGCGTGTATGCAGCGACAGCCGATGTCGCCATGACAACGACGGTTAGCGGACTGGTAATGCCAGCTCGAATCGCTGCATCTCCGATAATCAATCCGCCTACAACGCTCAGCGTCTGTCCGATCGCAATTGGAAGCCGCAATCCGGCTTCCCGGAAAACTTCAAACAAAAGCAGTGTAATTAAAGCTTCAATCGGCGCTGGAAACGGAACTCCTTTGCTCGCTTCAATGATCGTCCCTAAAAATACAATTGGAATTTGGTTTTGGTGGAAACTGGTTAATGCAATATGGAAGCCTGGCAAATAAATCGCAACCACCAAGCCGACAAAACGGATTAATCGCTCCAGCGAGTTATAAATATAACTGCTTTCCGTATCTTCGCCTGTCTTTAAAATAAACCCAAAATTTACAGGAAGAATGACGCCATACGCTACGCCGTCAATAAAAATTAAAAAACGGCCGGACAAAAGGCTGTTTGTTGCAAAATCAGGGCGTCCTGTATAATGATGCGTCGGGAAAAATGTAAACGGCTTTTTTAATATCAATTCATGAAACTGCCTTCCGCTAAACACGCCATCAATGTCAATTTCATTGATTCTTTTTTCAAGATCGCGGAATTGATCTTCATTTGCAATGTCTTTCATAAACAAAACTGCCAATTCCGTTTTTGTCCGCCTTCCGACAGTATACTTTTTTATCGTTAACGAATTCGTCCGCAATCGTTTTCGAATGAGCGCAATGTTGATTGATAAATCCTCTATAAAGTTGTCGCGGGGGCCTAAGATGGAAACTTCCGTATTCGTCTCTTCGGTTTGCCTCTGAGGGCGATCCGATATATCAATCGTAAAAACCATATTGTCTGTATGAAAGTAGACGAGCAATCTGCCTGAAAAAATATTTTCAATCGCTTCATGTTCATAATAAATGCGCTTCACACCGGGAACGTAAAGAAAGTTGAGAACGTCTTGTTCTGTAATCGTTGCTTTTGATTTCAGTTTAAAAAAATTTATAAACCGTTCATAAACTACCTTATTGAACGCCTCTTCATCAACAAGTCCGCTGCATGTTATGAATGTAATCTTATGTTTATCTTGATTTTCTCCAAATGAAAATGTGTAAAAATTAACATCGGCACTGTCGGCAAACAACTTCTGAAGAGAAAATAAATTAATGAGCGGCTTTTGTTCTGCTTCTTGTTTTTCTTCTTGCTCCACATTTTGTTTATGATCGCTTGACAACTGTGCCACCCCTTTTTTTTCTTTTTCGGCTGCTTAAAAAAACAAAGAAGCCGAGTAAGAGAGAGAGAGTAAAAAATAGATAAAATGTCGCTGGAAGCGCAATGTCATTTAAAAAATCAAAAAAATATCGATCATCGATTCGAATTGCAACAGCTATCGTAATCAGGACGGAAACACCGAGCAGCAGCCACACATTCGCTTTTTGATTTTTTTTATTTAAGATCAACCGCAGCAAATACAACAGAAGCGTAATGCGTATAAATGCACCGGTAAGCCATTGATAAATGGAAAGATAATCAACATGTTCAATGTATTTTCCAACGCGGACAAGCGCCCATTCTTCATAGGCTGGATAGCGCTGCAAGGACGCTTCGTGTGGACCAAATTCAATGATGGCGCCCGTCAAAGGACCAAGTGAAAGCAATGTTAAAATAACCGTATTGATGACGAAATGCCGATAACGAAGCCGGGTATGAAACTGATGCTGGAAAAAGATGATGAGAATCAGTTCAACCATTCCCGATGCTTGATAAATGAGCGACCGAAAAATCGGTCCGAATCCATGTTCAAACATCGGAAACAATAGCGAATAGTCTTTATAAATAAAATTGGCGGTTGCAACAAAATGGCCAAGAAATATGACAAGAGCAAGCAAAAAGAAATTCGCGATGGCGATTGCACGCAGACTCGTCAATGCAGCCACCACACATGGAATCAGAAACAAAAGCGTGATCGCCAGTGGCGGCGTTCGCCATAGATATGAAACATTCGTCCACGTAATCGTTTCCCTTAGCGTGACGCATATTAAAATGACAACATAAAATCCGACGATCATGCGAAACAGTACAGAAAATTTCTTGCTGACGTTTTCAGCCAGCCAGTCGTTTATATGTTGCCCTCTTATCGTTTTATAAATGTATAAAAGCAAAAAAGACCAGATTAGCGTGAAGACCGCAACAAGAATCACGCTCATCCAAGCGTCGCGTCCGCCTGTTTTTAGGAGTCCTGGAATCACAATCACATGATTTTTTAAACCGACTGCTGTCATTAACAGCAGCGTCATTTGAAAAAGGGTAATTTTGTTTGATTTTTCCATACGATCTCCATTTCTGCATCGTTTCTTACTTTTGTTTAGTATGGCTGCCGGGAATGGCATTTTATTCATTATGAGTGCGCGGTTATAAAAAAAGGAAAAAACAATGAGGAATAAAGGCAAGTATTGTAGAGGCGAATCCGTGTGCAAGCAAAGCGAATGAGGAAGCAATGTTCAATCGCTGAGGATCAAAAAAAGTGTAAACAAAATCATTTTTTGTTTACACTCCAAAAAAATCCATTATGCTTTTAAGCTTTCTTTGGCTTTTTGAGCCAAGCTTGCAAAGGCTTTTTCATCATTCACAGCTAAATCTGCAAGCATTTTGCGATTAATGTCAATGCCGGCTGTTTTTAATCCGTGCATGAAACGGCTGTAAGATAAACCATTTAAACGAGCTGCTGCATTAATTCGCGCAATCCATAATTTACGGAAATCGCGCTTCTTTTGACGGCGATCACGGTATGCATATTGCAGCGATCTCATCACTTGTTCATTTGCTGTGCGAAACAATCTATGTTTTGCGCCATAGTATCCTTTGGCTAATTTCAAAACTTTTTTGCGGCGCCGACGAGAAACAGGGCCACGTTTAACTCTTGCCATCATTCATACCTCCTCAATGACTTTATCTTTTTTTATAAGTTAACAGCGAATGAATGCGTTTGTAATCGCCACTTGAAACGAGAGCTGCTTTGCGAAGCTTGCGCTTTCTTTTTTGTGTTTTGCTTGCAGCCAAGTGGCTTGTATACGCATGATGGCGCTTCAACTTTCCAGTTCCTGTTTTTTTCAAGCGCTTTGCAGCACCCTTGTGTGTTTTCATCTTTGGCATTTATAACTTCCTCCTTAAAGACTTCGAATATCTATTTCGATTCATTCGTACTTGGTGCCAGGATTAAAAACATGCTTCGGCCATCCATTTTTGGTCTTGATTCGACGACTGCAATGTCTTTGCACTCATCGGCAAGACGATCCAATACATCTTTTCCGATTTCAGAATGCGTAATCGCACGCCCACGAAACCGGATGCTCGCTTTCACTTTGTCTCCCTTTTCGAGAAATCTTCTCGCATTTCTGAGCTTCGTATTAAAATCATGTTCGTCAATGTTCGGGCTAAAGCGCACTTCTTTTACATTGATCGTTTTTTGCTTCTTGCGGGCTTCTTTGTCTTTCTTTTGCTGCTCATAGCGATATTTCCCAAAATCCATAATCCGGCAGACAGGGGGTTTTCCATTTGGTGCAACCATTACGAGATCAAGATTTGCATTCTGCGCCAATTCCAATGCTTCTTGCCGCGTTTTCACCCCGATCTGATCTCCATTGACACCAATGACACGAACTTCGCGAGCACGAATGGCCTCGTTCACCAACATGTCTTTGCTAATAGTCAGCCACCTCCAAAAAAATGTTCAATCCTTTAGTGAAGACTGTTTTCAACGATTAGGCTTTCCAATTTGCAATCTGATGAATCCATCGACAAAAGCATCCCCTGCATTTATACAAAAAAGTGTGGACGCAGAAACGCCCACACCGATCGATCATCGTTCATGATCCTCATTGACTAAACCTGCAAACAGCTGTCACAAAGCGTTATACAGGTGAGAAGCGGGCGCTTCTTCTTGCTTCGTCGAATATCCATTTTGCTTGCTAACCAAGCATAGCATTAAAAGCACTTCATTGTCAATCATTTGCGTTGACGGATTAAATCAGTAAGGTTCGCAATAAATTCATCTAACGGTTGGGATACCGATTTTTGTTCGCCGTATTTCCGCACATTGACAGTGTTTGACTGCGCTTCTTTATCGCCGACGACCAGCATAAATGGAATCTTTTGCATTTGAGATTCGCGGATTTTATAGCCAATCTTTTCGTCGCGGCCGTCGATTTCTGCGCGGACGCCCGCCCGCTGAAGCGCATCCCTTACATTATCAGCATATTCATAATGAGCTTCAGCGACTGGGATAATTTGCACTTGCACCGGTGCCAGCCAAGTCGGAAAAGCGCCTTTATATTCTTCGATTAAAAATGCAACAAAGCGTTCCATCGTAGAGACAACTCCGCGATGAATAACGACAGGGCGGTGTTCTTTGCCGTCTTCTCCGATATACGTCAAATCAAAGCGTTCCGGCAAATGAAAATCCAGCTGCACCGTTGAGAGCGTCTCGTCTTTTCCGAGAGCGGTTTTCACTTGAACGTCCAACTTCGGTCCATAAAAGGCCGCTTCTCCTTCCGCCTCAACATAATCCAATCCGAGATCATCCATGGCGTCTTTTAACATGGATTGCGCTTTATCCCACATTTCATCATTATCGACATATTTTTCTTTATCGTTCGGATCGCGGTACGAAAGGCGATAATAATAATCGTTAATATTAAAATCGCGGTATACTTCCTGAATCAATTCCACAACGCGAATAAACTCTTCCTTGATTTGATCCGGACGGCAGAAAATGTGCGCATCATTTAACGTCATCGAACGGACGCGCTGCAAACCGGCAAGCGCTCCCGACATTTCATAGCGATGCATCGTTCCCAATTCGGCAACGCGATACGGCAGATTGCGATAGCTGCGAAGTTCATTTTTATAAATCATCATATGATGCGGGCAGTTCATTGGACGCAACACGAGTTCTTCGGCATCATCCATTTTCATCGGCGGATACATGTCATCGCGATAATGATCCCAATGGCCGCTGATTTTATACAATTCAACGCTTGCCAAATGCGGTGTATAAACATGATGATAGCCAAGTTTTTCCTCGAGATCGACAATATACCGTTCAATGTTGCGGCGAATGGTTGCTCCTTTGGGGAGCCAAATGGGAAGGCCTTGTCCAACTTCCTGGGAAATGGTAAACAGCTTTAATTCTTTTCCAAGTTTGCGGTGATCCCGCTCTTTTGCTTCTTCCAGCCTTTTCAAATGTTCATCTAATTCGGATTGCTTAAAGAAAGCTGTTCCGTAAATGCGCTGCAGCATTTTGTTGCGGCTGTCCCCCCGCCAGTACGCTCCCGCGACGCTCAATAATTTAAACACTTTAAGCTTGCTCGTCGTCGGAACATGCGGCCCTCGGCATAAATCAAAAAATTCGCCTTGCTCATAAATCGTCACTTCTTCATCTTCAGGAATATCGTGAAGCAGTTCAAGTTTTAATGGATCATCGATTTCTTTATACATTCTTTCCGCCTCTTCGCGACTGACGGCGTGGCGGCGAATTTCAAGATTTTCATTGGCGATTTTTTTCATTTCTTTTTCAATTTTTGGCAAGTCTTCAGCGGAAATCGGTTCATCGCAGTCAATATCATAATAAAAGCCGTTTTCAATCACCGGACCGACTCCGAGATTCACGCGGCCGTAGATCCGTTTAATCGCTTGTGCCATCAAATGTGCTGTGCTGTGGCGCAGCACTTCGAGCGACTCTTCATGATCCGGAGTTAAAATTTCTATGCTTCCGCTTTCATATAGAGGTCGCTTTAAATCCACCAATTTTCCGTTGATTTTGCCGACAATCGCTTTTTTCCGCAAACTCGGACTGATCGATGCAGCGATTTCATCGAGCGTCACTCCAGCCGAAAATTCTTTGACTGCACCATCAGGAAATGTCAACTGAAGATTTCTTTCCACTGTTTGTTCCACTCCTTCCGTTGATTAAAATAAAAAACTCGCCCCCAAAAATGGGACGAGAATACACTCGCGGTTCCACCCAGCTTTCGCACATTACGGTGCGACCCTTTCTTCAGATAACGGAATCCATCCGTCAGCAGCTACTTGCGGTTCACTGCTGCAGTTCAGAGGCGGTAAATCACTGATGATGTTTGGAAGCTCTCAGCCATGACTTCCTTCTCTTTAAAACATCCATTCAGCAATTCATGTCCTCGTCATTACTTTTCAGATGTCAACTTATGTAGTTATTATACGAATTAAAGCCGCGAAAAGCAAGAATCAGAATATTATAATTGCAAATAATTTACATTGGCGTGCGCATATCCGGCACATCCTTCA
>CALKAO010000126.1 GCA_937983115.1 uncultured Caryophanales bacterium | reverse complement strand
TTTTTTATTTTTATTCAAAGTTTAAAGGGGACTTGAAAAGATCAGTGATTTCATTTTCTAAATATTGAATGGTTCTTAAAGTTTCTTTTGAAGATGCTTTATTTTTAAGTTTTGCCAATCCCAAATGATTTTTTTGGTTAATTTCTTCTACTAACGGAATGGCTTTAATTTCTCCATTCTTAATATATGGGTTTGAACGTACTTCTGATTCTGTTTCAATTGAAATCGCGATTCCATTTCGAACTGCTTCTGTAATTGTTTCATTATTATTTGATGTAAACATTAATTTAAATGGTCCATATTTTTTATTGAGCTCGTTGAAAAACCAGCTCATGTATTCGCCATTGAACATGACAAACATTTGGTCTTTAAGTAGTTCAGGCTTTAGTTTGTCGTGACGAATCAAGGGAGAATGCTTGTCGACCAGAACAAATAATTGAATTTTATGGAATTTTTTAAATTTAATTAGATTTTTGTATTTGTAAGTTTTATTATAAAGTGCAATGATCCCGATGTCTAACTGCTTGTTAAGAATTGATTCAATAATGTCTAATGAAGCGAGTTCAGTAAATTTGATTTCCAAAAGAGGAAATTCCTCTTTTATTTTTGATAAAACTTTAGGTAGAAAGGGCAAATGCAGTCCGGTGACGAGCCCAATTTTAAGTTCTTTTTGAATGGTGTTTTTAAATTCTTCAGCTTTTTTTTCAAATTCATGGATCTTGGATATAATTTCGGCTGCAATTTTTATTAATTGCTCTCCTTGTACTGTTACAGTCACACCTTTATGAGAACGTTCGAAGATTTTTACTCCTAAGTGATTTTCTAATCGATTCACGGATTGACTTATAGCAGATTGCGAAATATGAAGCTCTTGAGCTGCTTTTGAAAATGTTCCATTTTTTGCGATGGATACAATATAGTGAAGTTGTTCAATCTGCATCGCTTATGCTTCCTTTCTTATTTTTCAAATCGTTTATCACCCATAATCGAATTTCATTAAATGAAATCGCGAAGAGAATAAGAACAATTCCCACCCATTGGATCCAAGTGACGGTTTCAGAAAGAATGGCGCTGGCTGCGATGACAGCTACAGGCAATTCGAGCGATCCGAGAATGGTTGCCAAACTGGATGATAAATGCGGCGCGCTAATCGCAAAACATAGCGGCGGCAAGACTGCTCCAAACAACGCCCCTCCCAATCCATAAAGCCAGTATGATTGAAACAGCGGTTCTGTGAATAAAAAGGCTGGACGAAAAACGGCCATGACTAATACGAATGAGCCGGAAATCATTAACGGCGCTCTCAACAATGGATCCACTTGTATTGCGACACGTCCGCTTACCAAAATAAAAGCGGCATACGAGAACGCAGACAACAGTCCAAATGTGATTCCGATTAGCGGCAATCTGGAAAAATCGCCGGTTAAGACGTTTGCCGCAAAAAAGACGCCAATTAACGTTAACATCACGCTAACCAGTGTAGGGAGTGCTGGCTTCTTTTTATCTAGTATCCACTCATAAATCACTCCAACCCAGACGAATTGGAATAGCAAAACAATCGCAATCGAAGCGGGGACATGTTTCATGGATGTATAGTAGAAAATTCCAGTGATTCCGTTCAATGTGCCAGCGAGCATCAAAGTCAACATTTGATTTTTTTCAATTGAAAATGGCTTTCTTTTGAAGAAAGCGATGATCCATAAAATTGCGGCTGCGATAATGATTTGACTGGCCATCAGCTGCGAAATGGAATAGCCTGCAGAAAAATTAAGCTTGGCAAAAATCGGCGTAAATCCAAAAAACCCGGCTCCGATTGAAAAAATGGCCACAGCTTGCCAATGTTTCATCTCTCTCTCTCATTTCTCCACGTATGATTCATTTTAATATTAGCACATTCCCCTTGTTTTAAGCCGTATAGAAAAATGGCATCGAATGGATTTTCCAAAAGCGTGTATTTTTTTTGCAAAAAAAGGTTGCAAAATTTTGCTCAGGGCATATAATTTGCATTAGGGAAACTTTTTTAGTTTCGGACAACATTTCCTAGGCGGGAGGAACATTTGCTTTGATGAATCGATTATTTGCATTTTTCATGATCAGTGCATTGTTTTTTGTTGTCGGATGCAACAGCAATGATGAAGTTGACAGCGGACAACATGGCAAAATTCGCGTTGTTGCAACGATTGCACAAATTGGCGAACCGCTCTCGGTGATTGGCGGAGAGCGCGTACAAGTCGAAAGCTTGATGGGGCCCTCGGTTGATCCGCATTTGTATCAAGCGACGCAAAGCGATATTCAAAAAATCGATGGCGCCGATCTTATTTTTTACAACGGCTTGAATTTGGAAGCGAATATGGTGGAAATTTTTAATGAAATTGCGAAAGCCAAGCCTGTGCTTGCGGTTGGGGAAACTGTGCCGGAAAACTCGTTATTAAAAGATGAAAACGGAGCGCTCGATCCGCACATTTGGTTTGATTTGGATCTTTGGAAGCAAGCATTAGACGCCGCTGTGGAAGAATTAAAAGCGTTTGCTCCGGATGATGCGGATTATTTTGAAGAAAATAAACGCCGCTATTTTTCTCAGTTGGATCAACTAAAGCAAGAAGCTGAAAAATTAGCTGAAATTCCCGAGCAGCAGCGCGTGCTTGTAACCGCTCATGATGCGTTTGGATATTTTGGGCGGATGCATGAGCTTCAAGTGGTCGGCCTGCAAGGCTTAAGCACGGATTCTGAAATCGGGGTTTCGGATATTAATGGGACGATTGAAATCATAAAAAAACATCAAGTGCCGGCGATTTTCGTCGAAAGCAGCATTAATGACAGTTCCATAAAAGCGGTCATTGAAGGCGCGAAGCAGGAAGGTTTCGACGTCGCGCTTGGCGGTGAGCTGTTTTCGGATGCGATGGGCGAACCAGGGACAGAAGAAGGCACATATATTGGGATGTATCGCCATAACGTTGACACGATCTATGAAGCATTAAAACGGGGAGTTGGTGATTGATGGAAGACGAAGTCGTTTTAAGCGTGGAAAATTTATCCGCTTCTTATCGCAAAAACATCGTTTTGCATGACATTCAGTTTAACGTTCGCGGCGGTACGCTAATTGGCATTGTCGGCCCAAATGGGGCAGGGAAATCTACACTGATTAAAACGTTGTTGGAGATGCATCCGAGGCTGACAGGTTCGGTGCAATTTTTCGGAACGTCATTTAAAAAGGCCAAAAAGAAAATTGGCTATGTTCCGCAGCGGGGTTCTGTGGATTGGGATTTTCCGACGAATGCCCTCGATGTCGTTATGATGGGCTTGTACGGGCAAATCGGCTGGCTGAAGCGTCCTTCTCGCAAGCATAAAAGGAAAGCTTGCGAAGCGCTGGAAAAAATGGGCATGGAAGCGTATGCCGATCGGCAAATCAGCCAGCTTTCCGGCGGACAGCAGCAGCGGGTTTTTTTAGCGCGCGCCTTGGTGCAGGAAGCGGATTTATATTTTATGGATGAACCGCTGGCAGGCGTCGATGCTCAAACTGAGCGCGCCATCATGCAAACTTTAAAAGAATTGAAAACGAACGGAAAAACGGTGCTGGTCGTCCATCATGATTTACAGACGGTTGAAGATTATTTTGATCACGTCTTGCTGTTGAATCGCACGGTGATTGATTATGGTCCAACTGCACGCGTATTTACAAAAGAGAACATTTCCAAAACGTATGGAGGGCAGCTGCGCTGGATGAAGGAGGAAAGTCGCCATGTGGTCCACTCTGTTGAATAGCAATACACAGTGGGTGTTGTTCAGCACGATGATTTTAGGCATTGCTGCGGGCATGATAGGATGTATGGCTTACTGGAAGAGACAGAGTCTGCTCAGCGATGCGCTCGCGCATGCCGCGCTGCCCGGTGTGATTATTGCCTTTCTTATTCTTGGCGAGAAAAATCTTTTTTTCTTAATCATTGGCGCTGCCATCAGCGCTTTAATTGGCGCATGGTTCATTCAATGGATTAGCGAATCAACAAGAATTGCCGAAGACTCAGCGATGGGCATGATTTTATCGATTTTTTACGGTTTTGGCATTATGCTGCTTACGATTGCAAATCGAACAGCAGCCGGCAACCAAAGCGGATTAGACAAGTTTATTTTCGGCCAGGCGGCTACGATGATTCGCTCGGACGTATATACGATGCTCGGATTGGCTTTGCTGGTGATATTCATTGTTTTTATCGGTTTTAAAGAGTGGAAAATCTATTTGTTTGATCCCGAATTTGCGAAAGGACTGGGTTTGTCGTTAAAAGGCATGAACGTGCTGTATACTGCTGTTCTCGTGACAACGATTGTCATTGGCATTCAAGCGGTCGGCGTGATATTGATCGCGGCATTGCTCATCATCCCGTCGGCAAGCGCCCGCTATTGGACACATTCTTTTAAAGTGATGCTGATTTTATCCGCCGTCATGGGCGGCCTCTCCGGGGTCGCCGGAACGTGGCTGAGCACGTTAGGAAATGGCTGGCCGACAGGGCCGTTTGTTGTGCTAGTCGCAGCGGCGCTGTTTATTCTATCGCTTATTTTTGGCAAGGAAAAAGGGCTGTTCATCAACTATCTGTATTTAAAAATGGACGCCCAAAAAAGCAATGCGCGATTGGAAACAGGAGGGATGGCGAAATGAGCTATGCGGCTTGGATTATTTTAACCGCTTCGCTTGTCGGCCTTTCGTGCGGATTAATCGGCGTTTTTCTGATTTTAAGAAAGATGGCGATGATGTCGGATGCGATTAGCCATACCGTTTTGTTGGGCATCGTTTGCGCTTATCTCGTTACGAAAGAAGTGAGCGGCCCGGCAATGCTCGTCGGAGCGATTTTAGCAGGTCTGCTCACTGCCTTTCTCGTGCAATGGCTTCATTCGCTTGATATTCAGCAAGAAGCATCGATAGGCATTGTGTTTACAACATTGTTTGCCATCGGTGTCATTTTGATTGCCACTTCGGTTGGTAATGCGCATTTGGATGTTCAGCATGCATTAATGGGGGAAATTACATTTATTCCATGGAATACTACGGTCCTGCCATTGATTGGAAGTGTGCCGAAAGCAACGGTGCTGCTTGCTTTTGTTTTTGTTGTCGCGCTGATCGTGATTATCGCTTTTTATAAAGAGTGGAAATTGACATCGTTTGATCCAGCTCTTGCAGCAAGTCTAGGCATTCCTGTTCTGTTTATGCATTATGTATTTATGACGCTCGTTTCGATTACGACGGTTGCATCGTTTGATGCCGTAGGGGCGATTATGGTTGTCGCCATGCTGATTACACCCGCGTCTTCTGCGTATTTGTGGACGGATCGATTATCCGTTATGCTGCTGCTTAGCTGCGCGTTTGGCGTTATTTCCGCAGTTATCGGCTATTTTATTGCATTATGGCTGGATACATCGATTTCAGGTTCGATGGCTTTTGCGACAGGGATTCTTTTTTTAATTAGTTTCATTTTTTCGCCAAAACATGGGATTCTTGCAAAATATGTTCGGCCGACTAAAGCTTATTGACGGTATAAATCTTCAAGCGCTTCTTTCAAGTGGTTGTATTGAAAACGAAATCCGTTTTGAAGGGCTTTTTCAGGCAGCACGCGCTGTCCTTTCGTAACGAGCATGCACATTTCGCCTAAGAGCAGATTCAATGCAGCTGCCGGCATTGGCAGCCAATGGGGGCGCTTCAAAACGCTGGCGATTGTTTTCCCAAATGTTTTCATTTGCACTGGATTTGGCGCTGTCACATTGAGCGGGCCGCGGATGTTTTTCTTTTCCACAGCAAATTGAATCAGCCTGCACACATCATTCATGTGAATCCATGACAGCCATTGTTTGCCGCTTCCAATTGTTCCGCCGGCAAAAAGCTGATAAGGCAGAACCATTCGCGGCAGCGCCCCTTCTTTCCGATCTAAAATAACTCCAAAGCGTAAAAACACGGTGCGAATGTTTTCTTTCTCAATGCTTTTCCCCGCATTTTCCCATTCAGAAGCAACTTGTGCGAGAAAATCATTCCCCGATTGTTTGTTTTTTTCAGTGAATGTTTTTGTTTCTGATGTGCCGTAAAATCCGACAGCTGACGCCTGCAGATAGACTTCCGGCTTTTCTGGAAGTCTTTTTATCCATTGGTGAATCGCTTCAGTTGTTCGAATCCGGCTTTCCAATATTCGTTTTTTTTTCGCTTCAGTCCAGCGGGTGTTGATGGATTCGCCCGCTAGATGAATGATGGCGTGAACTCCATGCAGCGGCTCTGTTTGCATGTCTGCGTCTCCAAGCCATTCCACGTACGTGAATCGCTTATTCGATCGTTTGCTTTTATCCCGCGTTAAAACAATGACTTCGTGGCCTTCTTCATGCAAGCAGCTGCAAAGGCTTTGTCCGACAAATCCCGTTCCGCCGGCAACTGCAATTTTCATCACTCGTCCCTCCAAAGATTAAAAGATCGCTACCCGATTATAAAAATTGTAAAATAGAACATAAAAGATGTCCAAGAAAGAGAAGTGGGGAAACATGTATGATCTTGCGATAGTTGGCGGCGGCATCGTCGGCTTGGCGACAGGGCTGGCTTTTGTCGAGCAATTTCCCGATTTAAAACTTGTCATAATCGAAAAGGAACCAGAGCCGGCATTGCATCAGACCGGCCGGAATAGCGGCGTTATTCATTCGGGCATTTACTATGCGCCGGGCAGTTTAAAAGCGCGCTTTGCCCGGGAAGGCAATCGAGCCATGGCAGCTTTTTGTGAAAAATATGGAATTCAATATGAAATATGCGGAAAAGTGATCGTCGCCGTCGATGAAAAAGAGCGCAAGACGCTGGACAATTTGTATCAGCGCGGATTGCAAAATGGTTTGCGCGTTCAAAAAATCGATCGCACAGAATTGCTGAAGATCGAACCGAACGTCAACGGAATTGAAGCCATCCATGTAAAAGATTGCGGCATTGTCGATTACGGCGAAGTGGCGAAGACGATTCACCGCCTGATCGTTGGGCATGGCGGCGAAATCCGTCTTTCAACAACGGTTGAACAGATTGCCGAGCGGCAGGATGGCGTGACAATCGAAACGAATCGCGGCACCATTCAAACGCGCTATTTTGTCAATTGCGCCGGGCTGCACAGCGATCGAATCGCCAAAATGGCCGGCTTAAAAAAGGGCATGAAAATTGTTCCGTTTCGCGGAGAATACTATGAGCTTGTCAAAGAAAAAGAACATCTCGTCAACCATCTCATCTATCCGGTTCCGAATCCTGAATTTCCTTTTTTAGGGGTTCATTTTACCCGCATGATTCGCGGCGGCGTTCATGCTGGCCCGAATGCCGTGCTGGCTTTTCAGCGTGAAGGCTATCAAAAAACAGATGTTCATTTGAAAGATTTGTTCGAAGTGCTTTCATTTTCAGGCTTTTGGAAAATGGCGATGGCGCATTGGAAAGACGGCTTGCATGAACTGATTCGTTCGTTTAGCAAGAAAGCATTTTTAAAAAGCTTGCAGCGGCTGATTCCTGAAATTGGCGAAAATGACATCATCCCTGCAGAAGCGGGCGTTCGTGCGCAAGCGCTCAAACGGGATGGCAGTTTGGTAGACGATTTTGCCATATTTCAAAGCGGGCGTTCGCTGCACGTCTGCAATGCGCCATCCCCAGCTGCAACTGCATCGCTTATGATTGGGAAAGAAATTGTCCGCCGCCTTCCTGAATCGATTTTTTTGCGTTCTTCAAGCAGAGAACTGGGTGAAGGCTCGCAATGAAAAATCAATCCGCTTTTTTGATTTTGCTTGCGGCCATGTTGTGGGGAACAACTGGCACTGCGCAAACGTTTGCGCCTAAAGAAGCAAGCCCGATCGTCATTGGCGCGGTTCGCATTGCGATTGGCGGTCCTGCTCTGCTGTTGCTCGCTTATGTTCAAAAGAAACTGGCTTGGAACGATTGGCATGCAGCATCTGTGATGGCTGCTGCCATAGGCGTCGCGCTTTTTCAGCCGTTTTTTTTCTCAGCAGTGCAAGCGGCCGGGGTGGCGCTCGGAACGGTTGTTGCTATTGGCAGCGCGCCCATTATCGCTGGATTGCTTGAATGGATATTTCTCAAAAAATGGCCGGAGCGCTATTGGTGGCTTGCTACGTTGTCAGCGATTGCAGGCTGCATGCTTCTTCTGTTGACTGGCAATAACAGCAGCGCCAGCGCGTCAGGAATTTTATTTGCGCTTGGAGCCGGCTTTTCATTTGCCATGTATACGCTCATGACGAAAAACTTGCTGGAAAAACATCATCCAGAAGCTGTGATGGGAGTTGTGTTTACTTTGGGAGCGGTTTTGTTGACGCCCGTCTTTATCTTGTTTCCTGCTGTTCCGCTGCTCAGTCTAACGGGCATTGGCGTTTCCGTTTATCTAGGGCTGTTTGCAACCGCATTCGCATATTT
>CALKAO010000125.1 GCA_937983115.1 uncultured Caryophanales bacterium | reverse complement strand
TATTTGGCGATGCGCGTCGCATTTTTCAATGAACTGGATACGTACGCTGAGCTGAAAGGACTCGATGCAAGACAGATTATTGAAGGGATTGGTCTTGATCCGCGCATTGGCAACCATTATAACAACCCGTCGTTTGGCTATGGCGGCTACTGTCTGCCAAAAGATACGAAACAGCTGTTGGCGAATTTTGCAGGCATTCCAAATAACATCATTCAAGCGATCGTCGATTCGAACGAAACGAGAAAAGCGCATATTGCGAATATGATTTTAAAGCGCAATCCAGAAGTCGTCGGCATTTATCGGCTGACGATGAAAACCGGCTCCGATAACTTCCGCCAGTCTGCCATCCAAGGGGTGATGAAGCGGATTCGCGAGCGCGGGGTCGACGTGGTCGTGTACGAACCGGCGTTAGAAGCGGATTTATTTGAAGGTCTGCGCGTCATTCATGACTTCGAGGAATTTAAACGCATCAGCGACGTCATCGTCGCCAACCGCTTATCTGACGAACTCCAGGCGGTGAAAGATAAAGTGTATACGCGGGATGTGTTTAGTCGGGATTAAAGATTATTTTTAGATATTCATTATTTGTGCAGCATAATCCTCAACGAAACTCCCAGTTAGTTGAGGATTTTATTTGTTTTCTTTTATGTTAATTGCATGTATTTGTATAGCAGGGAGACGGTTTGAAAGATATTGCGAACTCAATTAACTATCACAGATAGTTGAATAAGTTGTATGTGTATGGTTTTAGACTTTCATCATATGAAGAGGAATGGTCGTTTTTATTTTGAGAATAGGAATATTGCACCTGATTTTTGAAGGATTTACCAGAAAATTGTCGAAGCTATATGCCTAAAGAATGATTTAGGTGGTGCTTCGTTAAAATGATTCAAAGAGAAAAGAAAGTGATTCAGATTGCTGATTCTGTGCATGGCAATTTGCAAATCAGTCAGCTTGAAAAGCATATCGTTAATACTCATGCATTTAATCGGCTGCATAATATCTTGCAAAATTCAACTGTTTATTTAACTTATCCGTCTAATCGGACAAAAAGGTTTGAACATTCACTTGGTGTGATGCATTTAAGTGGTCAAATGCTTCGTCAAAGTTTAATAAATGCTGAACAAAATATTCGTGATGAGTTCTTATCTAAAGTAAAGCAGGAAATTGAGGATTTAGTATATGACAACGAATTTTCTCGTAATTTACGCACGGATATGGGTAATTATGGAGGTATCTATCAAGACTTTGATTCGCTAGTTTTTGATGATCCACTTTATGAGATGCAGACACCATACAATATAAAAAAAGAATACTACAATGTATTTCAGTTATTAAATCAATCAGTGCGTTGTGCAGCACTGCTTCATGATATAGGACATCCGCCTTTCAGTCACATAACTGAATTTGCTTTAAAAGATGTTTTCAAAGAAATAAAAAAGATTGATTCGAATAAATTAAATGAAAGACAATCAACATTTTTAGCTATTACAGAAAAATATTACGATGAAAAAAAGGGAACATTTGCTTTACATGAACAAATTGGAATTAAGATTGCTAATCGATTATTCGAGACCATTATTGAAAATGAAACAACGACGGAAAATGAAGATGATGCAAAGTGGCGGTTGTTTTATCTGTATGTTCAACGATTAACAATGAATATACTAGAAGATAAAAATTCTTTATTTAGTGATATTCATAAGATTATTGATGGCTCCATTGATAGCGATCGATTAGATTATGTAACAAGAGATGTTCAGAATTCAGGATTCACGCAAGGAAAAATTGAATATGATCGGTTGATTTCGACTATGAAATTGATGAAAATAGACGGAAAATTTCAATTTTGTTTTAATGTTCGTTCGATGAGTACAATTGAAGATTTTTTTTACAGACGGTGGTTTTTGTGGAAGTATGTTATTTACCATCATAGGGTAATTAAAACAGATGAGTTATTAGGTAATGCTGTTAAAGAATTATCGTTAAATTACTTAAATGAGTCTGTTGAATCGGCACAGGAAAGTCCTCATGAGAAAGCGAAAAATTCAAATCAGAAACAAGAAAATCAGGTGATACCGCTAGATATTTCTGGACTATGGAAGGCGATTGACCTGGTTCCGCATTCAAATGATCAATATTTTAATTCATTGATTCAGTGGGACGACTCATGGTTATTGACAGTGCTTCGTCAAGAATATTACACTAAGTATCAATCGAAAAATAAAAATGTAGCGGATCAGCTAGAAGAGCTTCTTTCAAATAAAAGGAATTATCGCTCAGTCGTTAAACGAATGAATGATTTTCTTGAAATTGATGAAGAAGTGATTAAGCATTTTAATTTTGAATGGGATCTAAAAAAAGCTTTTGAAAGGGATATGTTATTATTTATTCGTCCAATAATTAATCAATACAATTTATACCATGAAAGTTATAATGAGTGGAAAAAGCAAGCGCCAATTGAGGGATTTTTCATAGGAAAATTATTCCGGTTAATGGAATTTTTGCAATTAGAAAGTGATTTTTTCACAATAGTTCGTTCTTCAATGAAAGAAGCCGTACAACAATTTGGTGCCGACGATTGTATTGTAACTTTTAAATCATTAAAAACTGGATTAGAAAAAAATCCTTATGTCCATAATGGTCAACAAGCAATGGCTCTCGATCAAATTTCAAGAATTCATCACGATTTAAAGCAAAATCGCAAAGTTTTTCCAATTTTTCATGCTTATGTTTCGAAATCTGAAGGCATAAATATGAGAGAGTTAAGAAAGAAAATCGGCCGCATTCTCGCGGAAGAAATAAGGGTTTTGCTTGAAAAAGGATTAGTATAATAAATTTGGAGGGATTGCGAATGGCCACATTGATGGAAAGTCGTAATTATCATTTAGCGAAGATTATTTTAACAAAAAAATTTAAATTTACAAAAGAAGACATTCTTGAAGAATTGCAAAAAAAAGGATTTGATTCAGATTCTGAAGAGATTGGCTTTATTTTGGAACAGTTTTGTAAAAAAGGTTTAATAACGGATTATGGATCTTATTATTCATTGTCGATTTGAATTTGATTAACGATGTTTTGATTTAAAACGTTCAAAGTATTGCGATTCGTATCTTTTGTGATGCGGATCGTTTTTTTATTGTTTATTTGCAGGAGGTGAAGGGCAGTGCATCTTTCATTTGACTATTCAAAAGCGGATTCGTTCGTCACGGAAGACGACATCAAACGGTTTCAATCGCCAGTGGCGGCGATTCACAGCCGTTTGCATGAAGCTGAAAATGAACTTTCGCGGCATACCGGCTGGGTGGATTGGCCGCTTCTGAATGAAGAGCAGGAGTTTGAGCAGATTCAGCGTGCAGCCGGCGCCATTCAGGCGCACAGCGATGTGCTTCTTGTGATCGGCGTTGGCGGTTCATACCTTGGTGCGCGCGCAGCGATTGAAATGCTGAACCATCACTTTTATAATTTGCTTTCGAAGGAAAAACGCGCGGTTCCGCAAGTGATTTTTGTCGGCCATCATTTAAGCTCGGCGTATATGGCAGATTTAATCGATTTTCTTGAGGATAAAGATTTTTCGATTAACGTGATTTCAAAGTCTGGAACGACGACGGAGCCGGCCATTGCGTTTCGCGTCTTTCGCGCGCTGCTGGAGAAAAAATATGGCGCTGCGGAAGCGAAAAAGCGGATTTTTGTGACAACCGGCCGTGAAAAAGGAGCGTTAAAAGCGCTGGCGGCTGAAAAAGGGTATGAGACGTTTGTAATTCCGGAAAATATTGGGGGACGCTATTCGGTTTTGACGCCGGTTGGCTTGCTGCCGATGGCGGCGAGCGGCATTGATATAGTCGAAATGATGAATGGCGCAGCGCAAGCGGCCCTTGATTTTTCAACCCCTCGTCTGGAGATGAATCCCGCGTATCAATATGCGGTTGTCCGCAATGTGTTGTATGAACGCGGAAAAACGATCGAAGCGCTTGTGACGTATGAGCCAAACCTGCATTATTTTGCCGAATGGTGGAAGCAGCTTTTTGGCGAAAGCGAAGGCAAAGATGGGAAAGGGCTATTTCCTGCGGCGTTTCATTTTCCAACCGATCTGCATTCGCTGGGGCAGTATGTCCAGGAAGGAAGGCGCGGCTTGTTTGAGACGGTTCTGCATGTGAAAGAGCCGAAAGTTGACCTCGTCATTGACCGGGATGCTCAAGATTTGGACGGGCTGAACTATTTAGCAGGCAAAACGGTGCATGAAGTGAACAGCAAGGCATTTGAAGGCGCTTTGCTGGCGCATGCGGATGGCGGCGTGCCGAATTTGGTGATTGAACTTCCGAGGCTGGATGCTTATACATTTGGACATCTCGTTTATTTTTTCAAAAAAGCTTGTGCGATGAGCGGCTATTTGCTCGGGGTCAATCCGTTTGACCAGCCAGGCGTGGAAGCGTATAAAAACAATATGTTCGCGCTGTTGGGCAAACCAGGGTATGAAGAGCGGCTTTCAGCCTTAAAAAAGCAAGCCGCCAAGCTGACGAAGTGAAGTTTTGACAAAGGGAGTGGCGTGGAGTGGAACGGCAACTTAGACAGGATTTGGAGGAAAAGATTCGCTTGGATTGGGAACGAAAAGCAGAAGCATGGCTGGCGCATTTGCAAGAAGATGATCCGCTGCGAAAACAACTGGAAAACATCAAAGATGACAAAAAGCAGCTGGAAGAATTGTTTTTCAAAGATTTGGAGTTTGGCACCGGCGGAATCCGCGGCGAAATTGGTCCGGGCACGAATCGAATGAACATGTATACCGTTCGAAAAGCGGCGAATGGCCTGGCGCAATACATCGTGGAACAAGGATGCGAAGCGATGCGGCGCGGGGTTGTCATTTCGTACGATTCCCGGCATCTGTCTCCTCAGTTTGCGCTTGAAGTGGCGAAAACGGTTGGAAAGCACGGCGTAAAAGCGTATTTGTTTGAAGAATTGCATCCAACTCCATTGTTGTCTTTTGCAGTACGCTATTTGCAGGCCTTTGCAGGGGTGATGATAACGGCCAGCCATAATCCGCCGCAATATAACGGGCTGAAAGTGTATGGAGAAGATGGGAGCCAACTGGCGCTTGAAGCATCAGAGATGATCACGTCATATATTGAACGAACCGGGAACGAGCTGGCATTGACTGCCGCTGATGAAGATGAGCTGGTTAAAAAAGGGCTGCTAATCTATATTGGCGAGGAAATTGGCAAGGCGTATGTCGATGCGCTTTCAGCCATTCAGTTGAATCGTGAAGCCGCGGCATCAGAAGCGGATGCGCTTTCGATCGTGTTCACTCCGCTGCATGGAACGGCGAAGAAGCATGTTCTCGATGGATTGGCTGCGTTCGGTTTTTCGAAAGTGGCGCTCGTTGAAGAACAAGCCGAGCCCGATCCCGATTTTCCAACGGTGGCATCTCCGAATCCGGAAGAAGATGAGGCGTTTCAACTTGCGATTGAAAAGGGAAAAGCCTTGGACGCTGATCTTTTACTGGCGGCCGATCCTGATGCGGATCGGCTTGGCGCTGCTGTGAAAAAGAAAGAAGGCGGCTATGTGCTGCTCACAGGGAATCAACTGGGCGCGATATTGCTTCATTATTTGCTTGAACAAAAACAGAAAAACGGCACGCTGCCTCAAAATGGGGCCGTCATGAAAACGATCGTCACTTCAGAATTTGGCCGTGCGATTGCGAGCCATTTTGGCATGGAAACGATTGATACGCTGACGGGGTTTAAATTCATCGGCGAGAAAATTCATGAATTTGAACGGACGAGCGAGTACACCTTTTTATTTGGGTATGAAGAAAGCTATGGCTATTTGATCGGTGATTTTGTGCGGGACAAAGATGCGGTTCAAGCTGCGGTTTTCACTGCTGAAGCGGCTGCCTATTATAAAGCGCAAGGCAAGTCATTGTACGATGTGCTGCTTTCGTTGTACGAACAGCACGGGTATTACAAAGAATCGATCCAGTCGCTGACGCTTGCTGGAAAAGCAGGCGCCGAAAAAATCCAGCAAATTTTAAACGATTTTCGCGGAGATCCGCCGGCCGAAGTCAGCGGACTTCGTGTAGCCATCATTGAAGACTATTCCATCAGTGAAAGAATAGATGTGCTGCGACAGGAACATTCCGCGATTTCGCTGCCAAAAGCAAATGTGTTGAAATACATTCTCGAGGACGGCTCCTGGTTTTGCGTCCGCCCATCCGGAACCGAGCCGAAATGCAAATTTTACTTCTCCGTAAAAGGCGATTCACTCGAAGACGCCGAAGCCAAGCTCATTGCGTTGGAAGAAGCGGTGATGGAGAGGGTGAAGAAGGACATTTAATTAAAAAAGAGTTGTGATGAGGCATAATAGGCTTTAACAGGTGTTGGTAATTCGTTTAGGTGAGAGGGCCCCCTCAGTCAGCGAGAGGAAGGCTCCTTCTAATGGGGGGCCCAGACGCCCTCTTTACAAAAGAGAATTTCTTTTTTATTTTAATTTTCGGAATATTTGTATTTATTTTTTGTGTTGAAGGGGCGCTTTACGGCGCCTCTTCTTTTTTTGATTCAATGATTAAACAAACGTTTGATTACATGATGCTTCGTCTGCGTGAGCAGCCGGCTGGCTGAGGGTTTTGCAAATGGCTGCGATAAGGCTGAACAGAGAGATGCATTGAAGAGGCAGTATTTTTTGAGCGTTTTGGATGTTCTGTTGCTGGCGGACTTGATAGCGGTGAATGATTCAGCTGGTGAAGGGGCATTCATGTTGATGATGCATTGAATGCGGCAGATAAAATTTTCCTAGTATAATGGGAAAAATTTTGACTCGATTTCTGTTCGTTGCCGCTAAAATCTGTGAGTGCAATTCCAATTGAATAAACTTTCGCTGCTTTTGGTTGAATTGGTTTGTGTCATCGATTAATCTTGTAGTGGCAGCAGCTTTTTTAGTTTTGGAGAATCCACATTGCTTCATACGGGTGAAAAATTTTTTCGGCAAAAAGATTTGATGATTCATTTATAGAATTGTGGAAAATGTATTTCAGGACTTTAGATTCGGGAAATTCTGACGATATTTATAGTAAAGGCCTTTCGGTTTTGATTGATCCGTTGTTGCGTAAAATGCTCGTGGTTTTTGACATCAATGCTGAAAGAGTGACGTGCAATCATGCGAGTGAAATATTTTTGTCTGCTGGATGAGGAAGTGTATGAAATTCCTTCGTCTAAAGTAAGGAATGGCAAATTTCTTAAAGAAGAGTTGGCAGGGCGGACGGCGATGATGATGGAAATGACCTATGAAACAGAAAATCGAAGGCCTTTTAAAATCAATCGCGTTGTGTTTGAACGAGCGGCGTTTGACGAGCATGGCATTTACGACAGCAATCATCCGGCAAATTTAAAAAAGTTTTGCATAAAGCTTAAATATTTATATTTCGCCTTGTACGACTGCTCGGAACCATTGCCGATTCCAAGTGCTCCGGTTGTGCCGACGGAAAAAGAGCTGGCGATCTTCAAAGCTTATCTATATCGAAAATATCCGGCTTTATTAAAAAATTCGCCTGCAGCAATTGAAGATTGGATTGCTAAAAGTTTGGAAATTCATAAAAAAGAGATCGAGATGTTGAAAGCGACACACCGGAAAAAGAAAAAAGCTTGACCCGAATGCGCTTGTTTTGTCTTCGTTTCCATCATTATTTCAACATTTCATGCGTGGTGTCGTTTGTCCAGGAGAATTTGGATGCGCCAACAGGTGAGAACTTTTTGTTTTCGCCTGTTTTTGTTTTTTATCAAAGAAAAAAATCAAGTGTTATCAATGAATAGAACTTTTACACAGATCATGGAATGCTCAAAAGCCTTTCCCTATGAAAATGCGTAAAACGACTTAATTCAAAATTATTTGACTATTATGAATAGATAATGTATTCTGTTGTTGGTTATTATATTTTTATGTCAAAAGGGGGATGGCAATGGAAAGATTAAAAAATATTTTTGCAGGCGTTTTCGCAGTCCTGATTTTTTCCATGCTGGGATGGAGTGGACAAGCCGCGGATGAAGCAGTTGGAACGGTTGTTAAAGAATCCCTTTCTTTCGATGGCATGGAACGGACGTATGAGTATTATGTGCCGACGAGCTATGACGGCTCCGAACCGGTGCCGCTCTTGTTTTCGTTTCATGGGTTGGGCAGCAGCGCGGAAGGGCAGCGATCGCTGACTGATTTTGTGCGGATTGCTGAAGAAGAGGGCTTTATTGCCGTCTTTCCCAATGCAACAGCTTTAGTAGATGACGGCTCCGTTGAATTGCCTGCTTTGCCGAATGCACATATCCAATGGAATGACGGACGAAAGAACTCCCTGCAAAACTATCATGGAATTGATGACGTTGGCTTTGTTTCGGAGTTGATCGAACGCTTTATTGAAGCGTTTAACATCGATGAACGGCGCATTTATGCGACGGGCATGTCGAATGGAGCCATGTTTTCGCAGCGCCTCGCCATTGAATTGTCCGACCGCCTTGCAGCAGTAGCGAGTGTAACCGGCGGTTTGCCTAGTGAAGAGTTTGGTTTAAAAACGCCCAAACGGCCGATACCGGTTATTTTTATCATGGGCACCAACGATCCGATCATCCCTTACGACGCGGTAATGCCTGGAACGCTCGCGTATTGGCAGCATCATAACGGAACCGATGCAGAACCTGTAAGAGAAACGCTGCCAAAAGTGGTTGAAGATGATCCGACGGTCATTCATAAGGAAGTGTATGCAAACGGGAAATCGGGTTCTGAAATCGTTGTGTATCGAGTGGAAGAAGGCGGGCATACGTGGCCGGGCGGTCCGCAATATGCCCCGGAGCAAGTGATCGGAAAAGCCAGCCAGCAAATGCATGCGAGCGAAGTGATCTGGGAGCATTTTAAACAATATGCGCTGGAAGTTGAAGATGAAGAAGAACCTCCGTCCCGACTGAAGCGGGTGGAGATCGAAGTCGATGGCTTAAAGCGTTCGTTTGAATATTATGTGCCGAGCTCTTATGATGGCAGCAGAGCGGCGCCTCTGCTCTTGTCATTTCATGGAGCGGGAAGCTCCGGCGCGGGTCAAAATGTATTGTCGAGATTTGATCAAATCGCTGAACGAGAAGGATTCATTGCTGTTTTCCCAGACAGCACAGCGATTAAAGACGGCCAAGTGATCGAACCGGAAGATTCAGCTTTTGATCCCGATTCCAGCATTGATCGAAGCTGGAAAATCGAGCATGATATCGTTGATGATGTGGCTTTTGCAGAAGCGGTTTTAGATTATTTTGAGCGGAACTACAAGATTGATGCAGACCGTGTGTATGCAACCGGAATGTCAAGCGGTGCATTGTTTTCCAGCCATTTGGCGGTGATGCTGCCGGATCGGATTGCAGCGATTGGCCTGGTTGCCGGACAGATGACGTCAGCGACTGCGGCGATGGCGGCAAAAATTCCAAAAACCGTTGTCATGGTGATGGGTGAAGAGGATCCTCTGTATCATGCAAGACCGTCTCACATTTTGTCGAATGAAGAAACGATCGATTATTGGCTGAATGCAAATCGCATGACTTCTGGGCCGGAAGTGTCGTATCTGCCGCAAACTGCTGATGGAGATCCGACGCGAATTAAACGAACGGCTTACAGCGGCGGATGGAACGGGACAGAAGTGATTTATTATCTTGTTGAAGGAGGAGGCCATACGTGGCCGGGCGGGCCGCAATATTTGCCGGTTGAAGCGATTGGGCGCACAAGCCAGCATATGAATGCCAGTGAAGTGATTTGGGAGGATTTGAAAGCGCACACGTTAGGCGAAGCGGTTGACAATAATGATAATGATGATGATGACAAAAAAAATCCTCCTCAGGAGGATCCAGTTGGCGGTGATGGCAAAGATGGAGGCAAAGGTGCAGACAAACCAAAACAAGTCAATGGAAAATCCGATGGCGGCAATAAAAAAGCCGCCGCGGCAGGCGATCGTGATGGAAAAGGATTGCCAAAAACGGCGGCAAACTTCTATACGCTTCTGTTGATTGGCGCTTTGTTAATCGCGCTGGCGGCAGCGCTCATTTACTTACGGAAGCGAAGACTGATGGAATGAGCAAACAAAAAGGCGGGAATCGTTCCCGCCTTATTTTTATGCAGTAAAAGCGAGGGCCTTTTTAAACGTTGAGGGGAGATGGAGATCAGCCTAAATGATTGGGGGATAATCCAGTTATTTCCAATACCGGCAGGAAAGACATGGACGGATCGGACCGTTTTTTGTAATAATCGGAAAAACCATTGATCAAGAATGGAATTGAGTTACAATATCAAGCAAAGAAGCCATTTGGTTAAAACTTCCTTTAACCATATTGTTGAGAACTATTTGAATAGAGGAGAGGAAACAATGGCAGGACAAATTCGCATGAGTCCAGAGGAGATCAAGGCGAAAGCGACTCGCTATGGGCAAAGCGCAAGACAGATTGAGGAAATTTTGCAAAATTTGACGAATTTGCAAGCAGAGCTTCGCGCAGAGTGGGAAGGCCGTGCGTTTGAACGTTTTGACGAGCAATTCAACCAGTTGAAACCGAGAGTCCAGGATTTTGCGCAGCTGATGCAAGATATTAATATCCAGCTGAACAAAACAGCTGACGCCATGGCGCAATATGATGAAGCATTGTCAAGAAACTTCGGGCTTGCGTAATTGGGACAAACGAATCGAGAGGATAAATGCCACACGCCGAAAAATTACAGGTTGTGTGGCATTTGTTCGTGATATGCCAGTTATTTATTTAAATTTGGCAGCGAGATCTCAAGAAGTTAATCGATCTGAACAAGTTGTGGCAGCGTCTAATAGTAAAATGGCGAAGGAAGGCATATGGTTGACGATAGAGCCTTGTAATGTCTGTTTGGATAATCGCAAAGAGGACGATGCTCAGGATTATGCTGAAATCTGTTTTCTGCCCTTGAATTAACGCTAAAGCGGTGTTTCAGCAAATCGCTGCACCGCTTGAAGAAGCGGTTTTAACAAAGTTAGCCCTTTCAAAGAAACCTTGAATGGCCGGCAGCCTTTCAAGGTTCTGTTTGTTGATTTTGTTGAATTTTTGTTGAGAATGTTGACTATTGTTGGAATGTTTTGTAATCTTCTCTTTAAGAAGGTGAGTGCATTGAAAGGGCAGACCGGTGATTCATTGCTTTGGGATTCGGTGTTAACGCTTTTGAGAGCCCGTGAAGCTGAGCAAGCGCTGTCAGTATTGAAAAAAGCAGCAGAAGGAACGTTTTCGGTTATCCATGTTTCGCCTGATTTTTTGGATGCAGCGAAGATGCATGTTCCGACCCTGGCTCAAGTCGTCCAATTGAAAGAACTCGATATCAAAATAAAACAATCTTTGGAAAACGGGCGGTTTGATGAAACGAGCCGCTGTTTTGTCCAATTTGCAGAGCGGCTTGACGAGCTGTTTCAAACAAGCAGGAAACCCGAGATTGAAATGGCGCTGTATCAAGTGATTTTGCGCATGCTGTATGTTCATGAAACGCCAAACTTGTACACCCATGAAAAAAAACCGATGTACACAACGTCGCAAGCTGCGGAAAAGCTGAATGTGTCCGATCAAACGATTCGCCGAATGTGCGAAAATGACAAGTTCCCAGGCGCTTACAAAACGGACGGCGGGCATTGGCGGATTCCAAGCCGATATTTTTAAGGCCGTTTACCCATTGGTTTTTGAGGGCAGTTTTCGTATTGGCTTTTAGCAGATGGTTTGAACCATGTGATTTTTTAGCTGTTGGATTCGATTGTTCGCAGTGTTATGATTCTTTATGATAGCGATGATAGACGTCAATGGGGGCAACAAGCCCGACTTTTCCATGTTCGTGATGCCGGAGTGTTCCGAAGATGACGCCGATGACTTGGCCTTGCTCGTTTAATACAGGGCTGCCGCTGTTTCCTCGATAGATGGGAGCTTTGAGCATCATCACTTGGTCATGCCATGTCTTCAATGTGATTGGCTGGAGCAATGTTCCTTCATTGACAATGCCTTGAAAGCGGAGCGGATTTCCGATAAAGATGACGTTTTCGTTCGGTTTATGCTTTGTTTGATGGGCGAGTGTCAAATAGGGAAAGCTTTGTTCGGCTTCTTTTGTTTTTAAAATGGCCAGGTCGATTTCCGGATACGCCTGGGAGACCTCGGCTAAAAATGGGCCTTCGTCCGGGAAAGCGATGAGCGCTGATTCGTTTCCTTCGATGACATGGTAGTTTGTGATGATCGTGCCGTCACGCGAAATTGAAAAGCCCGTTCCGCGCGAGTCGCCTGCGGCGATGGCTACGACGGCTTTCTTATATGCTTGAATATCGGTTTGCTGAGACAGCTTTGTTGAAGTGATAAGAAATTTGATCGCTGGGATCGAAAATTTTTCAGGCAGGAAAGCGGCTGCATGGATGATTAAACAGGCGGCAATCAGCCAATAAAGCCATTTCGGAAAAGGACGGCGCGGCTTTTCTTGTTGTTCCTGCGCTTCTTTTAGCGCTTCTTCCTGGGCTTGCAGGACGAGCTGTTCCAATTCTTCGTCAGCCAGTTCTTCCTGCTGCTCTTCGTGATTCACTTCATTCCCGACCCCCTTGGACGTTTTCTTTTTATCATAGCGTGTTTGCACAAAAATAAAAACAGCCTTGCGTTTAACGGCATGTAATGAAAATCATTGCACGGCTGATGCAAGAAAAGCAGGCAGGGAAAGAAAAGCAAGCAGAACGGCCAGTCCGGAATGATTTTTTATGTGCGAATGCAAAAAAGGAAGCCTTTTTATCGGGAAAAAAGACGCTCGCATTTAGTGCTTTTGTATGATATAGGATATTGGGGAATGTTGTAGAAGGATCTGGAAAAAAGGAATCGAAATGAAATGAGTAGAATGGTATCTTGGGCAGCTGCCGCCGCTTGGATGGGATGCATTTTTTATTTGTCGCATCAGCCGGCAGGGGCATCGAATCAGTTAAGCCTTGGCGTAACTGAAACGTTGGCAAATGTCATCCAGACGATTTTTCCAAATGCTGCATTTCCGTTGGACAGCTTCAACTTTTTTGTTCGAAAATCGGCTCATTTTTTTGCTTATTTCATACTGGGCGTGCTCGTTTTTCATGCTTTTTTAAAAAGCGGCGTCCACGGTTGGCGAAATGTTCGGCATGCGATGCTGCTGTGTGTGTTGTATGCGATTTCGGATGAAGTGCATCAGCTGTTTGTTGCTGGGCGAAGCGGACAAGTGCGGGATGTGCTTATCGACAGTGTTGGCGCAGCTGCGGGGATTTTGCTTTATTATGGTGTCTGCAAAATGAAGCGTTTAAACAGACGATAGCCAGTTTGGCGATATGAAATGAATTGAAAGTAGGGGTAAAATGGAGAAAATGAATCAAAACGATCGATGTCCTTGCGGGAGTGGAAAAAGATTTGCCCAATGCTGCAGCCGCGGCCGTGTTGTTTCATTGCACCATTTTGTTCAAAAAGATGTCGAAGAATTGGAGCAGCGTTTGATTGCTTATACGATGAATGAATTTGAATTTCCGTTTTCGCAATGTATGGAAGAGGCATTAATGGTGATGGATGTGCCCGAAGAGTCTGATGTTCTTGAAGTTGTAACGCTGTTTGTTGCCAATTGGTTTATTTTTTCCCGCTCGGTTCTCGGCGGCGGTTCAGTGATTGATCTGTTTATCGATGCGTTTGGCCAGGTTGTGGATCGGCCGATGTTAAAACATTCATTGCCGCAATGGCGGGAAGCGAGGCCTAATATTTATAAAATTGAGCGCATGGAGAGCAAGAGCCAGTTTATCGTTCGTCCGCTGTTTGGAAGCAAAAGTTTGAAAGTCAATGTTTTTGAAGAGGATCCTGAGATTGCGGAAGGGTATCTTTTGTTGGGCGTTCTCGTGCCTGTCGGGAATTACTATACGTTTTTTACCACGTATTTAGACAACCGCCCGGAAGATGAAAAAGAATTGGTGGCGAAGCTCCTGCGTTTGATGGATGAATACGGTGAAGATGATTTTGACTTTTTTATGGAGCACTATTTTCCTGAAGTGCTGGACGCTTTTTTATTTGAGGATGCTGTATCAGGGAACTCGGGCATGAATTGGCCGTCAGAACCTCAAAAAATCGTCGCTGAACAGTTTCAATGCGCAATGAAAGAGGCTGGAATGCTGGAATCTTTTATCGATTTGGGCATTGTGCTCTGGCATTCCTTTTGCCAAAAGAAAAACCCGTCGATCAAAAATCCAAAGCCGTATGTCGCCACGCTCCATTATATCGTAGAAAAAATGGCATTCGGAATGGATGATGGCTTGCCATTGGAGCTTGTTGAAACATATGGCGTGTCGTACCATCGTTTGTCGTCGATGTACAAAGAGTTTGAACTCGTATTGCAGCCGGAATTGGAAGAATTGCATGATTTGATTGAAAATATGTAGCGGGTGCACACGCAAAAGCGACGAAGTGCCGTTTTCGCTTCGTCGCTTTATTTCTGTATTTTGTAAATGCTGTTCTTCAGGATGGCAACGGTTCATCATGCTTATTTTTGCCAAGGCCCTGTTCATCCAGTGAGGCAGCGAACGCGGTGGAACGCGCATTTCCGCATGTTCTATTCAAGCTCTTCCCCTGTGAAATAATTTGCGATGTATTCCGCCCATGCCTGATGCCCTTGTGCATTTGGCAAATTGTTTTCATCGATATAGTCAAGAATTTCATTGCTCTTGTAATCGGGCCAATTCGACCAGTGATCCAGATAGATATACCCATGATCTTCCGCGTACTCTTTAAGCGCCTGCACTTGTCCAGGATAGTGGACGGCATTATGGATCGGATTTGGCGGCTGCAGCATGACGACGACTTGATCCAATGCTTGTTTGAACCTGTTGATCATGATTTCAATGCTTTCAAGTGTATTTGCCATGGCCACTTTTCCATTGTCATTGAGCAGAAAGGGCTCCAGCAGCACGATGTCCGGCTGTTTGTCAATCGCCGAAGCATATTTATCTTGCTGGACGATGTTAATGGAAAGGTCATCCCCGAAATTTTCGACATCGATGTGAAACCGATCTTTTCCATAGGCTTGGTCCAGCTTTTTTTGCAGCAGGCTTGTCCATGTTCCGCTGCCTTCTGCGGTGGCCTTTGAGCCGATCGCCATGATTTTTATGGTGGCGTTTTCGGCATCGGCATTTGCAATTTTTTCAGCGAGCTGCTCGGGCAAATGGCGTGTAAGCGCAGCTGTCTGCTTTTCTTCAGTTTGCTGCTCGACGGCAGCTGTTTTTGTTGTTTGATTTTCATGATTTGTCGTCGCTTCGATTTTTTGGTTCCAATGGATTTTTCCGGCAATGATTGAAAGCAGGCAAATGATAAGAATGAGTCCAGTCAGCAGGTTTTTCATGCGTACACCTCCTTCTGAAATCATAGTGCTTTGGAATGGCGAGTTTTCTTTATCATAGCTGTAACCTTCTTTTAAAGCAATCGTTGTTAAAATTTCTTTGTTGAAATTTTGTTTTCAGTGTAAGATTGAAGAAGGATGGATGTCAAAGGAGAGGCGTTTATGTCGAATCGTTTGAAAGTGATGGCCGTTTTTGGCACGCGGCCGGAAGCCATTAAAATGGCGCCGCTCGTGCATGAATTAAAAAAATATTCTGAGATTGAGACGATCGTCGCGGTTACTGCGCAGCATCGCGAGATGCTCGATCAAGTGCTGGCGCTGTTTGAGATCGTTCCGGACTATGATTTAAATTTGATGAAAGCCCGGCAAACCCTTGTCGATAATACCATTCACGCGCTGTCCGGGCTTTACGATACGATACGGGAAGTGAAGCCAGACCTTGTGCTCGTTCACGGCGATACATCGACGACATTTGCCGCAAGTTTGGCTTCTTTTTACGCGCAGACGAAAGTGGGCCACGTTGAAGCGGGGCTGCGCACGTGGAATAAATATTCGCCGTTTCCTGAGGAAATGAATCGCCAGCTGACGGGTGTGATCGCTGATCTGCATTTTGCGCCTACGGTTCAGGCTGAAAAGCATCTGCTTGCTGAAAACATACCGAAGGAGTCGATTTACATAACGGGCAATACGGCAATTGATGCGTTAAAGACGACGGTTCGTGAAGATTACACTCACGAAGCGCTGGCGAAACTGGGCGATGATCGCTTGCTGCTGGTTACGGCGCATCGCCGCGAAAACATCGGTGAACCGATGAAGCACATGTTTCGCGCAATTAAACGCATCGTGCACGATCATCATGATGTGCAAGTCATTTATCCGGTGCACTTAAATCCAGCGGTTCGCGAGCTTGCAAACGATGTTTTAGGCAGCGATCCGCGCATTCATTTAATTGAACCGCTCGGCGTCCTGGATTTTCACAATTTTGCGGCGCGGGCGCATGTTATTTTGACCGATTCCGGCGGCGTTCAGGAAGAAGCGCCATCGCTCGGCGTGCCTGTTCTTGTTCTCCGAGATACGACAGAGCGGCCTGAAGGAATTGAAGCGGGCACGCTCAAACTTGCCGGAACGAATGAAGAATCGATCTACAAGCTGGCCCGCGAGCTGCTTACGGACAAGCAAGCCTATGAACAAATGGCACAAGCTTCGAATCCATACGGAGATGGATACGCGTCGAAGCGCATTGTTAAAGCGATTCTGCATCATTTTGGAAAGCGGAATGAGCGGCCTGCGCCGTTTCAATCGATGTGAGATTTTGGCAGCTTTTCAGAAACTTTTTTGTTATATACTAAGTCGTAATATGCGGGCGGGTTTTTTGTGACAGAGAGAAGGTGTGAGTCGATGGAAAAAGGGTTGAGAAGAGGGCATCACCGCATGCCGCCGCCGCCGCGAAAAAAAAAGAGGAAAAAGCGCAAATCGTTTTTAGGCAGGTTGTTCCGGTTTGTCCTTTTGCTGTTTCTCGTTGTTTTAATCTACGGCGGCTATGTGATTTATGAAGCGTATCAGGCATCGAAATCCTCATATTACGAACTGGAGCGCGGAGGGAAATCGGCGCTTCGCGACGATACTGTAAACATTGCGGATGACCCGGTTTCCATTTTAATTTTAGGCGTGGAAGATTATGCGGCGAAGGGCGAGCTGGGACGGACCGATACGATTATGCTCGTTACGCTGAATCCGTTCTCGAAATCGATGAAAATGCTGAGCATTCCCCGTGATACGCGCTTGGAATTTGCAGGGATCGATCGGGAGGATAAAATTAATCATGCGCATGTGTACGGGGGAACGGAAATGGTGATCGACACGGTTGAAAAGTTTCTCGATGTTCCGATCGATTATTTCATAAAAATCAATTTTGAAGGTTTTATTGATATTATCGATGAAATTGGCGGCATTACCGTTGATGTGCCTTTTGATTTTTCAGAAGAAACGACAAAAAAAGGCGAGAAAGTGCATTTTAAAAAAGGCCCCATGCATTTGATGGGGGAAGAGGCGCTGGCCTATGCCCGGATGCGAAAACAGGATCCGCGCGGGGACTTTGGAAGAAATGACCGCCAAAAACAGGTGGTGAAAGCTTCCATTGATCAAGCGCTGACGATGACAACGCTGTTTAAAGTGGATAAAATTGCTGAACATTTAGGCGGCAATATTCAAACGAATTTAAAACCGACGGAAATCTTGGCGCTGCAGCAAAAATATGCTTCGTTTGATACGTCTTTAATCGATTATTTGTCATTGGAAGGCGCAGACCATTACGAAAATCGCGTGTACTATTTCATTCCGGATGAAGCGAGTGTGGATTCGCTAAAAATTCGTTTGCGGGTTCATTTAGGGTTGGATTGAAACGAGCATCGGCTTGGGAAAGAAAGGAAAAAACGGATCATCATCAAGATGGTCCGTTTTTTATTCGCGTTTCATGGCCGGCTTAGTCGTTTTTGTCTCTGAGATTTTCTTTAAGAAGTTAATGAGGGGCTGGCGGTTTTTGTCGATTTGGCCGACAATTTCATGGGTAAGCTGCAGGGTAAGCAGCAGCAAGATGATGATCAGCAAAGAGCCCCAAAGCGTTGATGCTGTAAAGATGATGGCGGATATGCCAAAAAATAGGCTCACGCCATAAATAATAAATACGGTTGCGCGATGGCTGAATCCGATGGAAATTAAGCGGTGGTGCAAGTGTTTATTGTCTGGCTTTGAGATTTTTTGGCCATTGACCATCCGCCGGATGATCGCAAAAAACGTATCAAAAATCGGAACAGCCAGGATAATGACCGGAATGACTAAACTGAATAATGTGACGCTTTTAAAAAGGCCGAGTATCGAAATAATTGAAATTGCGTAGCCTAAAAATAAAGCGCCGGTGTCGCCCATGAAAATTTTTGCTGGGTAAAAATTGAAAAAGAGAAAGCCAAGCGCCGGGCCAAGCAAAATGACCGTCAGTGCAACAACGAGCATTTGGCCATCCAAAATCGACATGATGAGAATGGTGGCAAGCGCAATCGATGAGACTCCGGCAGCAAGCCCGTCGAGCCCGTCAATGAGGTTGATGGCATTTGTAATTCCGACAATCCACAAAACGGTAATTGCATAACTGAGCATGCCAAATTCTAATTTTCCATAAAGCGGAATGGTGACATACTCAATGTGCAGCCCGGATGAGATGACAATGAGTGCAGCAATCAGCTGCCCGGCGAGTTTGGCTTTCGGTGTAAGCGTTACTTTGTCATCGATAATTCCGACAAGAATAATAATGAGTCCGCCAAGAACGATTTGAAACATGTAAGGGGATTCAGGCATTAAATAAAGAAAGCCTGCAGCCACTCCGAAGACGATCGCCAATCCGCCTAAGCGAGGCATGTTTCCTTTGTGCATTTTTCGTCCTGTCGGTTTGTCCACTATATGAAATCGAAATGCGATTTTTTTTACAATCGGGGTCAAGAGAATCGTAACGATCATGGATAAAAGGAATGCGATAAGATAGTGATAGGCAGACAATGTATCACTCCTTTTTACAAAAACATACGAAAAAACACATCAAACCTATCATAGCAGAAATTTTGAAAATGGAAAGGATCATGGCGAAAGGTTTGATGTTGGCAAACCAACGTTTCATGTATGTTTGGTTTCCCCAAATCGGACTGATTTTACGCTTCCTCCTCCAAATATTCTTCATGCCCCGTGCGAAACTTTGCTTCACCATTCGTTAAATTTGTCATCCATTCGACAAATTCCTCTTTTTTTCCTTTTTCTACGTAAACCGTCATTTCAACTTGTTCCGTATAGTTCGTCTCCTTCAATTTGTAAGCTGAGCGACGCAGTTCATTTTCAATTTTTCCCAGGTGCGCGTAGTCAAACGCGGCATGCATGACTTGCATTCGAATCCGTTTCACGATCCCTACAGCTTGAATCCCTTTGGATACGGAAGAGCTGTAGGCGCGAATCAGTCCGCCTGCTCCAAGCTTAATGCCTCCAAAGTAGCGGGTGACGACGACGACCGTGTTTTTCAAGTTTTGTTTTTTCAGGACTTCGAGCATCGGGACGCCGGCTGTTCCGCCCGGCTCGCCATCGTCATTGGCTTTTTGGATTTCATCATTCGCCCCGATGACATAAGCGGAGCAATTGTGCGTCGCGTCGTGATGTTTTTTCTTAATGGACTGAATAAAGGCTTGCGCTTCCTCTTCGCTTTCTGCCCGATTGAAATGCGTGATAAACCTTGATTTTTGTATGATTTGTTCATGCGTTCCATAGCCCTTTATAGTATAATAAGAAGATAACAATATGACTTACCTCCAATTAAACCTGTCTACACAACTAATGATATTATAACTTGGCAGTGACTAATTTCCTATTAATCTCCAGTTTGTAATCGAAAAACAATGATTTTGTTAACTAAAATAGGTAGGAAGGTGCTAGTCTATACTCGAAAAAGTTCGGTAAGGTGAGATGGGGGACAGATTATGTCATCTAACAGAATTTCGACAAAGGCGCTTGATCAAATTTTGAATTCGACAATTCAGAAAGTTTCTGAAAGTAAGCGGGAGATTATTGAAATAGGGGAGATGTCACGCAAGGAGTATGAAAGGCTGGTCAAGAAGCTCCATGAAATTAAAGCAGAAGTTGCTAAAATTATAGATGAAAATGATATTTTAGAGGAGCAGATGCGGCGGGCGCGAAAACGGCTTGCGCAAGTGAGCAAAAATTTCAGCAAGTTTACAGAAGAAGAAATTCGCACGGTGTATGAATATGCGAATGATCTCCAGGTAAAATTGTCGATTTTAAGACAGCGGGAGCTGCAGCTTCGGGAAAGACGCGATGAATTGGAGCTCCGCCTCGTTCAGGTGCAGGAAACGATCACAAAATCTGAAAATTTAACAGGACAAATCTCAATTGTGTTGAATTATTTAAAAGGGGATCTTAAAAAGATGGGGGAACTGATTGAAGATGCGAATCGGAGGCAGGCGCTGGGGCTGAAAATTATTGAAGCGCAGGAGGAAGAACGGCGCCGGCTTTCGCGGGAGATTCATGATGGCCCCGCTCAAATGCTTGCAAATATGCTGCTTCGAGCTGAAATCATTGAAAAAAAATTCAGCTCCGACGATCCCGAAGCGGTGATTATGGAATTTCGCCAATTGCGCGAGCTTGTGCGCGAATCTTTGCGAGAAGTCCGCAACATCATTTATGATTTGCGGCCAATGGCATTGGACGATCTTGGCTTGATCCCAACATTGACAAAATATTTAAATGCAGCGAAAGAAAATTTTGGGGTGCCCATTATTTTTAAAACACTTGGCAATGAACGCCGATTGACTTCGAAACTGGAAATTGCTGTTTTTCGGCTCATTCAGGAATCCGTGCAAAATGCATGCAAACATGCTGAAGCCACTCAAATCGAGGTGAAGGTTGAATTTCAAGATGAGATGATTACGCTCTCGGTCAAAGACAACGGCAAAGGCTTTGATGTCAATGAAAAGAAAGAAGATTCATTCGGTCTTCTCGGGATGAGCGAACGAGTTGATCTATTAGGCGGAAAACTTGTGATTCAATCCACGCCGAAAAAAGGCACATTAGTCTTAATCAAAATTCCAATTGAAGTTAAGGAGGTCAAAAATGAAGTATACTATTGAACGCACGATTAAAATTATATTGATTGATGACCACCCGTTGTTTCGAGAAGGCGTGAAGCGGATTTTAGATATGGAGAAAAGCTTTCATGTCGTCGCTGAAGGCGAGGATGGCACGGAGGCGGTTGAACTTGTCGATCGCTACCGTCCCGATGTTGTGCTGCTGGACATTAATATGCCGCAAGTGAATGGGGTTGAAGCGACACGGCGTTTAGTGGAGCGTTTTCCTGGAACAAAAGTGATTATTCTTTCCATTCATGACGATGAAGCGTATGTCACTCACGCTGTAAAAACTGGAGCGGCCGGATATCTGTTGAAGGAAATGGATGCCGATGCCCTGATTGAAGCCGTGAAAGTGGTTGCAGACGGAGGCGCTTATCTGCATCCAAAAGTGACGCACAACCTTGTTAATGAATATCGCCGCCTTGCTTCGAAAGGCCCTGAAGGCATTGAAATCGGATTTAAAGAAATTGAATATCGCAAACCGCTGCATATTTTGACGCGCCGCGAATGTGAAGTGCTGCAGCTGCTAGCTGATGGAAAAAGCAACCGCGGCATTGGCGAAGCGCTTTACATAAGTGAAAAAACAGTAAAGAATCATGTGTCGAACATTTTGCAAAAAATGAATGCCAATGACCGAACCCAAGCGGTCGTTGAAGCGATTAAAAAAGGCTGGGTGAAAGTCAGGTAGATTACAAGTTTGTCAGAAAGTGGGGTCAATATGGCGAAAACAGCTGTGATTACGGATAGCACGTCATATCTGCCAGCGTCTATCCGCAAAGAAAAACAAATTCAGATGATACCGCTCAGCGTCATTTTTGGCGAAGAATCTTTTTTAGAGGAAGTTGAAATTACTGCCGAACAGTTTTATGAAAAGATGCGCAGCGCGAATGAACTGCCAAAAACATCACAGCCTGCAGTTGGAGAATTTGTCAAGCTGTATGACAGGCTGCGCAGCGAGGGGTATTCAGATATTGTGGTCGTTACGCTGTCAAGCAAAATCAGCGGAACGTATCAAGCGGCTCAAACCGCAGCTTCAATGGTTGAAAACGTTCAGATTTATGTTTTTGATTCCGAAATCAGTTGTTCGCCCCAGGGGTTTTACGTATTGGAAGCGGCAAATATGGCGCTTGATGGACTGGACGGCGAAACGATTGCAGCGCGTCTGAATGAAATCAAAGCAAACGGGATGGAAGCGTTTTTCATGGTGGATGATTTGACAAATTTGCGCATGGGCGGGAGGTTAAGCGGCGCACAGGCATTTTTTGGCGGTCTTTTGCAAATTAAGCCGGTTTTGGAATTTAAAGACGGAGGAATCGTGCCTTTTGAAAAAATCCGCACACGCAAAAAAGCCTTATCCCGGCTGCGCGAATTGTTTGACGAAGACGTTAAAGACGGCGAAAAAGTGAATGCTGTCGTCATTCACGCAAATCGTCCGGATGAAGCCGCTGAAATCAAAAAGGAATTGGAACAAAACTATCAGAACGTTACGGTTGACATCAGTTATTTTGGGCCTGTGATTGGCACTCATTTAGGCGAAGGAGCCATCGGTCTCACATGGTACAAGCCGTAACGATTGCGAATGAGCCGGAAAGGGCAGCAGCATGAGGTTTGCTGTCTTTTCCAGCAGCGGGCGGCGATATCTCCATCCCGAAGCGCTTCCAGCACAAGGAAGAACTTTTTTATCCTCTTTTACAGCGATCGCAAAACTGTCTTTTGATGAACCCCCTCTGAATCAACAGTTTCACTTTTCCGATTCTCTCCAGCGCGCATTGCAAGGAAAACTCCTTTTATTGGATGAACTCCCATTTTCTATTGAGGTTTTGCACACGCACTATCTTCATGGATATATCGGATTGATGAAATCCATTGCCAAACTGCATAATGGATATGTCTGCCAGCGCTGCGGAAATGATGAACCGCACGAATTTGCGGCTTTTTCATGCGCGCGCTGCGGCGAGACATGCACGTATTGCCGCAAATGCATTATGATGGGGCGGGCGAGTGAGTGCCAGCCGCTCGTTTTTTGGCGCGGACATCAATCCATTCCTGCCATTCAAAAACATCGAAATCCTCTGCGCTGGGAAGGGGATCTTTCTCCTGAACAGGCGCAGGCGGCGCATGCGGTGGCCAATGCAATTGAACAGCGAAGACGCCAGCTGGTTTGGGCGGTTTGCGGCTCAGGAAAAACAGAACTGCTGTTTCCTGGTTTAGCACTTGCTTTCCAACAGGGGTTAAGAGTGTGCATTGCGACTCCGAGAGTTGATGTGGCGCTTGAACTTGAACCGAGGCTGCGAGCAGTTTTTCCAATGCTGTCGATTGCAGCGCTTTATGGCGGTTCAAAGCAGAAATCTGAAGAAAGCCAGTTGATTGTTTCCACTGCGCACCAGCTGCTCCGGTTTCGGGATGCATTTGACGTGATGGTGATCGATGAAGTGGATGCGTTTCCGTATTCGTTCGATCCGATGCTTGCTTTAGCTGTTGAGCGCGCAGCCAAAAAAGAAGCTGCAGTCATTTTTTTAACAGCAACTCCGAATGAAGAGATGAAACGGCAAGTAAAAACAGGAGTTTTGCCAGCTGTCAAAATTCCAGTTCGCTATCATCGCCGCCCTTTGCCTGTGCCTGAATTTGTTTGGTGTGGAAATTGGGAGAAGCGTCTTCAAAAACGCAAGCTTCCGAACGTTGTTAATCATTGGTGCCTGCAGAGGCTGAACAGGAATCAGCCATTTTTGTTGTTTGTTCCTTCGGTTTCAACTGCTGAACAGGTAAAATCGATTCTTGGCGTGCCTGCCGCATATGCAGACGATCCCGAACGGAAAGAAAAAGTGGAAAAATTTCGGCGCGGTGAAATTCCGGCAATAGTAACGACGACCATTTTAGAACGGGGCGTGACTATCCCTCGCATTGATGTTGCGGTTTTAGGCGCTGAGCATAATATTTTTACAGAAAGCGCACTCGTGCAAATCGCAGGACGGGTCGGTCGAAGCGCTGAAGCTCCGGATGGAGATGTCGCTTTTTTTCATTTTGGCAAAACAAAGGCGATGGCTGCTGCCCGTCGGCACATTATGGAAATGAATGAACAGGCGTGAGGTGAGCGTATGCGCTGCAGATGGTGTGGCCAGTTTTATCGGGAAGCGCTGTCTTGGAGTGAAATTTTTGGTGTAAAAGAACAGGACTTGCTTTGTGGGAAATGCCGTCAATCATTGACGTTTATTTCCGGGGAAATATGTCGGGTATGCGGCCGAATGCGCGAATTGACGGATCCGTCGTACTTTCAAAAGGAGATTTGTGTCGATTGTTTGCGCTGGGAGGAAGATGAAAACTGGAGGAATGAATTTTTTCAAAATCGTTCGCTGTACGTTTACAACGAAGCGATGAAACAGTTTATGATCCGATTTAAGTTCCGAGGGGACGCCGCGTTTGCTGATTTAATAAAATTCGATTGGAAAAGGTTTTGGCGAAAACACGATGCCAATGAACTTGTTGTGCCAATTCCGCTTAGTGAAGAGCGATTGTATGAACGCGGATTCAATCAGTCGCTCATTTTAGCGCAAATGCTGACAGATGATCCAGCCGATCTGTTGATCCGGCCGCATCCTATTGAAAAACAAAGCAAAAAAACGCGCAAAGAACGGGTGAACAGCGGTCAGCAGCGGTTTGAACTTAAAGATGAAGCCGCGGTGAAAGACAAAGAAATTGTGCTCATTGATGATATTTACACGACGGGAACGACGGTCCGCAATGCCGCAAAAACGCTTTACCAACACGGCGCCCGGCGCGTCCGTTCTTTAACATTGGCCCGCGCCGTTTAATTTGAAGCAATTGAACTTTTTTCTAAACTATTGCGAAGACTTGACGATAAATAGAATAGATGTGAAACTGCTGCTTTAAAAAAGTCTTTTCATGAAATGATGCATGCCGAAGCAAGCTCGCATGATTCGTACAAGAGCTTGCAGCGGTTTTTGGCTGTTTTTGTTTTCCATTCCAAACGGAATTTTTCTTTACAATGCCCTCCTTTTTCATGCGCACGGTTTGATTCCATTTGCCGACTGGAGGTAGAAGTGATGGCGGAATTGGCGCATTGCGAGAACTGTGAAAAAGTGTTCGTCAAAACGGTAAGAAGCATTTGCCGGGAATGTTACCTTGAAGAAGAAAAAATGTTCGATAAAGTTTATGCGTTCTTAAGAGTTAAAGAAAATCGTTCCGCGACGCTGAAAGAAGTGCATGAAGCGACAGGGGTGCCTGAAAGAATCATCATAAAATTTGTAAAAGAAGGGCGCCTTCGCACCGTAAAGTTTACAAATCTCACGTATCCATGCGAATCGTGCGGAGCGCCCATTCAATCAGGCAGGCTATGCAAAGCATGCGTCAAAAAAATTGAAACGGAATTGGAAATGGCGGAAAGAGAAGAGGAACGCAAAAAGACTCGGGAAAAAACGTATTATTTGATGGAAGATGATGAATAGAGGTGATGGCGATGAAAATCAATCCGATTCATTCCATGAATGCGAATCCGTATAAACAAGTTGCCAAGGACGAGCCGGGGCAAGCCGCAAAGAAAAAAGAACGCGACCAGCTGGAAATTTCAACGGAAGCGCAGAAATTGCTGGATACAGAACGCACGGATCGTGAAAAAAAGGTTCAGAAATTAAAGCATTTAATTGAAATCGGGAAATATGAAATCGACTATAAAAAGACAGCGGAAAAGCTGCTTGACTATTGGAAAAACAAAGAGTGAGGAAGTCAAATGATGGTCCAGATTCTGGCGCAAATGCTGAAAATTCACCAACGGCTCAACCGATTGGCAAAAGAAAAAACCGAATTGCTAAAACAAAATGATGTTGAAAATTTGGAAAAACTTTTAAAAGCGGAAGAAGCAGAAGTCCATTTATTGGAAGAAGCGGAACGAAAGCGTCAAGCAGCCGTTTATGATTTTATGAAAAACCACGGCATTGAACATGAAGAGCCGACGATGTCCGTCCTGTCACAATATTTAACCGGAAAAGAAAAAGAACAGTTTCAAGCGCTGCATGCAGAGTTGACGGAAGCAGCCGCTGAGTTAAAAAGGCGCAATGAATTGAATGAACAGTTGACGAAACAATCGCTGTTTTTCATCAATGCTCAGCTTGCGATGCTGTCTCCGGACTCGCAAACAAGTGTAACGTACCAGCATCCGCATGATAAAAAAAATTCTCAACGCAGACATTCGATTTTTGACTCAAAAGCATAAGAAAGGGGCATGACGATGCGACCGAGTTTTATGGGATTAGAAACAGCACGCCGCGGTTTATCGACACAGCAATATGCTTTAGAGGTGACCGGAAACAATATTGCCAATGCCAATTCGCCCGGCTATTCAAGGCAGCGCGTAAATTTTGAGGCGGCGCAGCCTTATCCTCCGATCAGTTTTAGCCGCGCGCAGCTTCCGGGGCAAATGGGAACGGGTGTAAAAGCTGGTTCGGTTGAACGCGTGCGCGACTCTTTTTTAGACAGGCAGTATCGCCAGGAAAATACAAAGTTTGGATATTGGAATCAGCGTTCAGAAGCGCTTGCGCGAATGGAAGAGATTTTAAATGAACCAAGTGAAAATGGGCTTTCGCGGACACTGGATCGCTTCTGGCAGTCGCTTCAGGATTTAGGAACGGATCCGAGCGATTCGGGAGCGCGTTCAGTCGTTAGGCAGCGGGGAAAAGCGGTGGCGGATACGTTTCATTATTTAAGCGCTTCATTGGAGACGACGCGAGGGAATCTTGAATACGATCTGAATGTGACGATCGAGCAAATCAATTCAATTGCAGTGCAGTTAAACAACATCAATCAGCAAATTGCCAAGGTTGAACCCCATGGCTATTTGCCTAACGATCTGTACGATGAACGGGATCGGCTGCTGGATCAGCTGTCTGAACTCGTAGATTTTACGGTTCAGTATCATCAATATGATAAAGAAAAATTTCCACTTGCTGAAGGCGCTGTTACGGTTGTGATCAGCGGAATTGACTTTACGCTTGTCAACGGAAGCAATTTAACATACAGCGAGATGGATGAGACGATGAGGGTTGAGGGGCAGCAGGGCAAGCTGAGCGCTTTGTTTGAAATGCATGATCATTATACAGAAAAGCTGAATCAATTGGATGAAATGGCTTATGCATTTGTAACAGAATTTAATGAAGTGCATCGGCAAGGCTGGACGATGGGGGATCCTCCAGAGCAAGGAATCAATTTTTTCAATGAAGATGGCTTTGTCATCGCAGGAGCGGCGCAAAACATTCAGCTCGATATTCGGATTGAAGAGTCATTGGACAATATTGCCGCATCAGCCGATGGAACCGTTGGAAATGGAAAGATTGCACGTGATTTGGCTGACGTGAAAAATCGTACGATTGTAGATGGAAATTCAAGTTTAAACGGCAAAACCATTCAAGGCTATTTCCAGGAGCTGATCGGCCAGCTGGGCGTTGATGCTCAAGAAGCGAATCGAATGAAAGAGAATGCGGATGCGCTCAGAATATCGGTTGATGTGCGGAGGGAATCGGTTAGCGGCGTGTCCATCGATGAAGAAATGATCAATCTTGTCCGCTTTCAACAGGCGTACAATGCATCCGCACGTGTGGTGACGTCCATTGATGAAATGCTTGATCGAATTATTAATGGCATGGGAATCGTCGGACGGTAATGGGAAGCGGCCGCAAGCCATGTCATTGAATTGACGGCGTTTGAAACATGGCTATTTTTGCGATGGACTCGTGATGATTTTAGAGAAGGGTGGTTGAGAACAGTTGCGTGTAACCCAAGGCATGATGACAGCAAATTTGCTGCGGAATTTGAATCATAGCAATATTCGTTTAAGCAAACTGCAAGAACAGCTGTATACACAGCGAAAAATCAGCCGGCCGTCAGATGATCCCGTAGTTGCATTAAAAGGGATGGCTTATCGCACAAACTTGACGGAAGTGGAGCAATACCGCCGCAATCTGACGGAAATGTATAAATGGATGGAGAATTCGGAAGCGGGATTGGAACAGGCGAATGCCATTCTTCAGCGCGCGCGCGAACTCGTTGTTCAAGCGTCAAATCATGGTACATATGATCATGAAGACTTGCAAAAAATTAAAGCGGAAATTTCTCAGTTAAAAGAAGCGCTTGTGGATGTGGCGAATACGCAAGTCGCCGGCAAATACATTTTTAATGGGACAGATGTCGAGACAAAACCGGTTGAAATCGATCCAGACGGAAATATAATAGCTCATAACGGCAATGTGTTTCCGTTTGAAATTGAAGTGTCAAAAGGCGTGTACATCGAAGCCGGCATTCAACCGGAAAACGCCTTCGGACAAGATGTTTTTGATACGTTTAGAGATTTGGAGCAGGCGCTGGAAAACAATCCGGAAAATATCGATTCGTTTATTTCAAGACTGCAAGGCCACATTGACAGCATGCTGGCGGAGCGCGCGGAGTTGGGCGCTCGCTATAATCGCATTGAACTGATTGAAGATCGGCTCGGCCATCAGGAAATCATTGCGCATACCATCCTGAAAGAAAATGAAGGCGCGGATATGGAACGGGTGATTATTGATTTAAAAATGCAGGAAACGATTCATCGCGCTGCGCTTTCGGTCGGCGCTCGCGTCATTCAGCCAAGCCTGGTTGACTTTTTAAGGTAAACAGCAGGTGAGTGCCAATGAACATGCCGAAAATCCGCATGGAGTCGCAGTTTGCAAAAATCGGGATGGAACGGATCAATCCCGTGCAGGAATTGGAACAGCCGCGTGCTGAAATGACCATTCAGCAGCCGCATGCCGATTTGGAAATTGAGAGAATTCCAGGAAAACTGACCATCGATCAAACGGAAGCATGGGAAGCGATGGAATTAAAATCAGTTTTTAAATGGGCAGAAGAATTTGCTGAACGAGGATATGAAAGCTGGCTTGAAGGAATGGCGCGCATTTCCAGACAGGGAGATGAGCTGATGCGGATCGAAAATGATGGGGATCCGATCGTTGAACAGGCGATTGAAAACAGTGAAGATCCGTATGCCGAGTTTAATGTTGGATGGATCCCGCCGCCATTTAGTGTTAAGATTCATTATGAACCAGGTGAAGTTAACATTCGCGCAAAAGCGAACAAACCGTTGATTGAAGCAGTGCCGAATCCGCCGATTCATCGGTACACGCCGGGGAAAGTCAGGATATACCTCAGGCAGCAGCATGACTTGCATATCTACGTTGTAAACACAAAAGTTTAGACAATCGAAGATGTTTTAAAACGCCAGAAAAGGTGACGCGACTGCGGGAATCGAATCAGCCCCAAAGCATACAGTGAAGCAGCGCTGCGATTGAAGCGATTGTGACGGCGGTCACTTGAATTTTTGCGCTTAGGCTTCCTGTATAGAGGCGAAAGAAAGATTTGCCGCTGAAAAGAAAACCGTTCTGGCGTTTTTTCGGCTTTAGATTTTGCTGATGATTATGAACGATGGCAAAGGTGGAATTCCATGTTGACGATTGAAACGAAATATCATGGTAAAATGACAGTTGATGAAAAAAATGTCTTTACATTTGAGAAAGGCTTGCCAGGGTTTTCTGATGAAACAGCTTTTGCTTTGCTGCCTTTTGCAGAAGAATCGCCATTTTTTATTTTGCAATCGGCACAGACGCCAGAGCTGGCATTTGTGATCGCAGATCCGTTTCCTTTTTTTCCCGCCTATGATTTTCGGCTCGATGATGCTGTTGTCAATCAATTGCAAATTCAGTCAGAGGGCGATGTGCTGGTTTTTGTCATTTTAACAGTGGCTGATCCGTTTGCAAATTCGACCGCCAATTTGCAAGCGCCGATTGTTTTGAATAAGGCCAACCGGTATGGAAAGCAAGTGATTCTAGCAGATGAACGCTATACGACGAAACATTCGCTGATGTCAAAAATAACGGAGGAAGCCGAGCATGCTAGTGTTGACTCGAAAACAAAATGAATCCATTCAAATCGGGGAAGAGGTCGAAATTACCATTCTTTCAATCCAGGGGGATCAAGTGAAAATTGGCATTCAAGCTCCGAAACACATTGATATCCATCGAAAAGAAGTGTATCGGGCGATTCAGAAAGCGAATCAGCAGGCGGCCAGCCAAGCGATTGATGTCCAGGCGCTGATGAAATATTCGAAGAGTGAAAGGAGTGAATCGTAATGGATGATATAAAAACATTGCTGCAGGCCATGGCAGAATCACAAGAAAAAATGCTGGCAAAAATGGATCAGCTTGAAGCGAGATTTGATGAAGTTGTCTCTCGTTTGGAAGAGTATGGGATTCGACAGGTAAAAATCGAAAAAGATTTTGCAGAGTTTAAATCGAATATTGTTGAACAGGTGTCAAAACAGCTGCTGCGTGGGAAAAACATCTATCATTGAGCCATTCCTGAATCTGCTGTTCCAGTTATTTTTCCCCGTTTGTTCCTTGATTTCCCAGACAGGATGTTGTTGATTTTTAACGGTTTGTCATGAAAATGTGTGATCTTTCGCCAAAATGTTACTTTTGTCACATAGACGAAACGAGCGCCGAAAAAATGAAAAGTTTTGTTATGAAATTTTTACGATAACCCTTCTGTTTCTATGCTAGGATACTAGTAAATTTAAACTCTACTAAACTTTTTTTCATCAGGAGGGTAACAGCATGAAGATCAAACATTTACTGATTGCCGCGCTCGTCGGTGTCGGATTGCTCAGTTCGCAGGCGGGGGCAGCAGAAGCTGCAAACCATGTGAACGTGAAGAAAAAAGTAACTTATCATTATGTCACATTTAAAGATTGGGATTCATTCCAAAAATGGTGCAATCAATGGAAAATAAAACAAGCAAAGCCAAAGCAAGCCAACAAGAAAAATAACGCTGCGAAAAAGCCGGCTCCAAAAGTTGAGCAGCCAAAGCAGCAGCAGCCAGCGCCAGCACCTTCACCATCACCTTCGCCAGCGCCGGGAGATGAGCAGCCGAAACAGCAAGAGCAAGTCAACCATGGCTTGACAGCTGAAGAACAGCAAATGGTGAATCTCGTAAATGCAGAGCGTCAAAAGCGCGGCTTGCAGCCATTGAAAGTGAATCTTGAATTGACAAAAGTTGCGCGTGTGAAAGCGAAAGACATGATCGACAACAACTATTTTTCACATCATTCGCCAACGTACGGTTCACCGTTTGACATGATGAGACAGTTTGGCATTTCCTATCGAACGGCTGGAGAAAACCTGGCTGGAAATCAAACCGTTGAAAGAGCGCACCAAGCGTTGATGAACTCTGATGGGCATCGCGCCAATATTTTAAATCCAAATTATACAGAAGTCGGCATTGGCATTGTAGCTGGCGGCCCATATGGAAAAATGTTCGTGCAATTGTTTAAAGGGTAACTGAAAGGCCTGTTCTTTTTGGGAACAGGCTTTTTTTGATCGTTTTTTCTTGAAGCTATAAATAATTTTCACTTTCTACCGATAAAAAAGACAGAAGCAGTTCCTTACGATGAGGAGGATTATGATGGACGTTAAAGGAATGTCGAATCATTCGACATTTTTTCCCGCTGCAAACCGCACTTTTGAAAACCAGATGAATCAAAAAAATCTTGTTCAACATGAGCCCCTTTTCACTGACAAACAGGGTTCGCATGAAAATTTGGGGCGGAAAATCAAAGAACGCGTGGAAGCGATGAATGAATTTATTGTGCCTTTGAATTCATCAATTAAGTTTACGTTTCATGAAGAACTGGGAGAGTATTATGTTGAATTGATTGATAAAGATACGCAAGAAGTGATCATGGAAATCCCACCGAAGAAATTTTTAGACATGTATGCAGCCATGGCTGAATTCATGGGGCTGTTTGTCGATAAAAAAGGGTAAATCGTATAGGAAGCGGTGAAGGAAATGCAAATCAATCAAATTCGTTTTGCTGGATTGGCCAGCGGATTGGATACGGAATCGATTGTAAAAGAATTGATGAGCGTTGAACGCCATCCGTTGAATAAACTATTTCAAAAGAAACAGGTTTTAGAGTGGCAGCGGGACAGCTATCGTGAAGTGAACACGCTGCTGAAAGATTTCGATACGCTGATTTTTGATGGAGTGTTCCGCCAGTCTACGTTTACAAAAAAGACGGTGTCGACAAGCAATGAACAAGCGGTGGAGGCAAGAGCCATTCAAGCAGGCGCCAATGTGTCCGTGCAAATTCAAGTCGAACAGTTGGCGGCATCGGAAATTTGGGTGTCGCAAGGAAACGCTTCATTTATTGAAGGTGCAAGAACGCTAAAGTTTGCCGTGACGCAGCCGGGCCAATCAGAAGCAGAAGAAGTGACGATTGAAATTGAGGAAACGGATGCTTTGCAGGATGTATTGCGCAAATTGAATCAATCGAAACTTGGCGTGACTGTTTTTGAAGATGAATTCAGCGGCAATCTTGTGATGACGATGAACGCAACAGGCGCGGGGGCAAAGATAGCGCTTGCCGGCGAAGCTGAGGAAATGGCGGCAACGCGAGACTTTATGTCGATGCTTGGATTTGCGGTGACAGAGGACAACGTGCTGGAAAGCTCCATTCAAGGAAAAAATGCCGTCTTTAAAATCAATGGCTATCAAACTGAGCGGACGTCGAATGTTTTTACATTGAATGGAATGGAATACACGCTTAAAAATGTGACGGATGCCCCGGTTACGATTTCCACGGCGACAGATGTTGACAGCATTTTTGAAGCGATCGTTAAATTTGTGGATGAATATAACAAACTGGTCGATGAATTAAACAGCAAGCTGACGGAGCCGAAATATCGGAATTATCCCCCGCTGACGGATGAACAAAAAGAAGAAATGACGGAGCGGCAAATTGAGCTTTGGGAAGAACGGGCAAAAAGCGGGCTGCTGAGAGGAGATTCGATCATTTCGGGCGGATTGAATCAAATGCGCATCGATCTGTACTCAGGGGTGGAGCTTGAAGACGGCACGAAACTGTTTTTATCTGATTTTGGCATTTCGCCGATGAAGGATTATACGCAGCGCGGAAAATTGGAAATTGATGCCGAAAAGCTTAGAGAAAAAATTGCTGAAGATCCGATGAAACTTTACGAATTGTTTAATGGCTCGTCTCAAGGAAGCACAGACCCCGCCGGCCTGGGAATCGCTCACCGTTTGCGAAATTCAATGAAGCGCATGACGGTGCAAATCGAAGAGCGTGCAGGAAACAATTTGCGTACAAATCAACAATTTGCCATTGGACGAAACATCATTGATGTAGATAAACAAATTGAGCGCATGCAGGCTCGGCTGCAAAAAATTGAAGAACGCTATTGGCGGCAGTTTGCTGCAATGGAACAAGCGATTCAGCGGGCAAATCAGCAGTCCATGTTTTTGTTTGAGCAATTTGGCGGCTTTTAATCATTTGATGAGGAGTGACATTCATGTCCGTGAGAAATCCATATGCTGCGTATGAAAAAAATGCTGTAACGACGGCATCACCCGGTGAATTGACGCTGATGCTGTATAATGGCTGTCTAAAATTTATTAAACAGGCGAAATGCGCGATGGAAGAAAAAAATTACGAAGAAAAAAATAGAAACATTCAAAAAGCGCTGGACATCATATCAGAGCTGATGGTGACGTTAAATATGGATATTCCGATTTCGAAATCAATGATGCAGATGTATGATTATATGAACCGCCGCTTGATTGAAGCAAACGTCAAAAACCATTCCGAGTATTTGGATGAAGTGGAGTCGTATGTCATTGAGTTTCGCGATGCCTGGAAAGAAGCCATTCTCATCAATCGCAAAGCGCAGCATGGCGGAAGTGAACGGGTCTGATGAAAACCATCGAACGGCTGCTGCAAGCGACCAAAAAGCTTAAAGAACATTTGGATCGCGGCATTCAGGAAGATCGGGATGAATATATTCAAGCCATTTCGAATTTGCTTGATGAGCGGGAAGCTTGCATAAAGCGTCTTCCACAAACTTATTCGGAAGAAGAAAAGCAAATCGGCAGGCAGATTGTGGCATTGAATCGCCATATTGATTTGAAATTAAACGAACAGCTGCTTTTTTTCAAAAATGAAATCGAACAATTTCAGAAAAACAAGCGCCGCCAAAAGCAATATGCGAACCCTTACACACATTTATCCGCGGATGGCATGTACTTCGATAAAAGAAAGTAAAGCCATCGTTTGACTTCGCGTTTTGAAGCGATTATAGTGAGTGTATAAATGTTAACAATTTGTGAACATTTATAGTAAAGAATGTGTGAAGGGAATGTGTGAAGAAACATGCAAGGAAAAGTAAAATGGTTCAATGCAGAAAAAGGTTTCGGTTTTATTGAGCGTGAAGACGGCGATGATGTATTCGTCCATTATTCCGCCATTCAAGCAGATGGGTTTAAGACGCTTGAAGAGGGCGACGAAGTCGAATTTGACATTGTTGAAGGCGCACGCGGACCGCAAGCTGACAATGTTGTAAAGCTTTAATCGCATTCCCTTCACAACAGGTTCAACCTCCATTGAACGTGTTCTGATGAAGCGAATGATTGGAATTGAAGCAAAAGAGATGAAACCCTCTTGGGAATAATTTCCAGGAGGGTTTCACGTTTTTTTCATAGCTGCCTCCGTTTGCTGCGAGCCGAATCATTTATAATAAAAGCAGGAGCAATCAATTTCTCCGTTTAAGAAGGAATAAGGACGGGTAATAAAGAAGTATAGTGATTAACAAGGGAATCTTCCTTTGGTCTCTGCCGATTATAGGCCAAAAGGCGGAAATTATCGCGCGAGGAGGAATCAGCTGTGAAATTTACAATTCGAGGCGAAAATGTTTCTGTAACAGAGGCATTGCGTGATTACATCGAAAAAAAGATAAGCAAGCTTGAACGCTATTTTGATTCTCCAACGAATTCTGAAGTGCACGTGAATTTAAAAGTGTACAATGATAATCAGTCGATTGAAGTGACGATACCGATGAAAAAATTGCTGCTTCGTGCAGAAGAGCAGCATGAAGATATGTATGCTGCGATTGATTTGGTTGTTGAAAAGCTTGAACGCCAGGTTCGTAAATATAAAACGAGAGTCAACCGCAAAGCGCGTCAAAACGGCGGCGTCAAACAGATGATTTCAGCGCTTGAATCGCAAATGAATGCGGAAGAAGAAGACGATTTTCAGGTGGTGCGCACCAAACGGTTTAATTTGAAGCCGATGGATGTAACGGAAGCGATCATGCAAATGGATTTGCTCGGGCATAATTTTTTCGTATTTTCAGATGCTGAAACGAGCAAAACCAATGTGGTCTACCGCCGCAAGGACGGCAAATATGGCCTGATTGAACCGGAATAAAAAGTGAATAGGAAGCATGCGCAGCGAACGGCCGCTGCGCTTTTTGATTCAAGCGCTGCCGCTGTTTCGATGCAATGGGATTGTTGTATATCACATGCAGTCTTGTTAAAATGTTAGAATAAGACACGATCGAAAAAGATCAGATAGAGGGGCGTTTTATGATGATTGGATTATTGAAAAAAGTATTTCCAAGCTTAAACGATCGGCAAGTCAATCGGCTGCAAAAGCAAGCGGAGCGCATCGATGGACTCGCGCCTGAGATGAAACAGCTTTCTGATGAACAGCTGCGTGCAAAAACGGACGAGTTTAAAGCAAGATTGGAAAACGGGGAAACGCTGGATGATCTGTTAAATGAAGCGTTTGCCGTTGTTCGCGAGGCGTCAACGAGAGTGCTCGGGATGACGCCTTACCCTGTTCAGCTCATGGGGGGCATTGCGCTTCACGAAGGCAACATTGCCGAAATGAAAACAGGGGAAGGAAAAACGCTCGTTGCAACGATGCCTGCGTATTTGAATGCGTTAACTGGCAAAGGCGTGCACGTTGTCACGGTTAATGAATATTTGGCGCGCCGCGATGCGGAGCAGATGGGAAAGATTTATGAATTTTTAGGCTTGACGGTCGGTTTAAATTTGAGCGGATTGGAAAAAGAAGATAAACAAGCGGCATATGCAGCAGATATCACGTACGGCACAAATAATGAGTTTGGGTTCGATTATTTGCGCGATAACATGGTGCTTTACAAAGAAGATATGGTTCAGCGCCCTCTTCACTACGCCATTATTGACGAGGTCGATTCGATTTTAATTGATGAAGCGAGAACGCCGCTCATTATTTCAGGAGCTGCAAACCGTTCGACGGAATTGTATGTCCGTGCGAACCAATTTGTTAAAATGCTGGAAAAAGACAAAGATTATACGTATGATGAAAAAACAAAAAACGTCCAACTGACTGAAGCTGGAATTAATAAAGCGGAGAAATTTTTTGCAATAGAAAATTTGTATGATCTAAAAAATGTGCAGATCAACCATCATATTAATCTTGCGCTTAAAGCGCACGTTGTCATGCTTCGCGATGCAGATTATGTCGTCCAGGACGGCGAAGTGGTCATTGTTGACGCATTTACGGGAAGACTGATGAAAGGCAGGCGATACAGCGACGGCCTTCATCAAGCGATCGAAGCGAAAGAAGGATTGGAAATTCAAAAAGAAAGCATGACTTTGGCTACGATTACGTTTCAAAATTATTTCCGGCGCTATGAAAAATTAGCCGGGATGACGGGAACCGCAAAAACGGAGGAAGAAGAATTTCGCAACATTTATAATATGGATGTTATCGTCATTCCAACGAATAAACCGATCCAACGCATCGATCATCCCGATTTAATTTACAAGACGATGGACGCCAAGTATAAAGCGGTGATTGAAGAGATCGTCAAACGCCATAAAAAAGGACAGCCTGTTCTCGTTGGAACGGTCGCTGTTGAGACGTCGGAACTCATTTCAAAAATGTTGAAAAAGAGAGGAATTCCGCATAATGTTCTCAATGCGAAACATCATGAACGCGAAGCGGAAATCATTGAACAAGCCGGCAAAAAAGGCGCAGTGACGATCGCGACGAATATGGCGGGGCGCGGGACAGACATCAAAATTGATAAAGAAGTGGCCGAATTGGGCGGTTTGTTCATTTTGGGCACGGAGCGCCATGAAAGCCGCCGAATCGACAATCAGCTGCGCGGGCGTTCAGGACGTCAAGGCGATCCGGGGGAATCGCGTTTCTTTATTTCGCTGGAAGATGAATTAATGCGCCGGTTTGGGACCGACAATTTAAAAAATATGATGGATCGCTTCGGGATGGAAGAAGACCAGCCGATTGAAAGCAAGCTTGTCACACGGGCGGTTGAAAGCGCACAGAAAAGGGTCGAAGGCAACAACTTTGATTTAAGAAAGCAATTGCTGCAATATGACGATGTCATGCGCCAGCAGCGCGAAATCATTTATAAGCAGCGTGCGGAAGTTCTAGAGTCCGACAATTTGCGCGAAGTGACGGAAAATATGATTAAATCTGTGATTGAACGCGTTGTTGCTTCCCACACGCCGGAAGAAGAAGTGCCTGAAGATTGGGATTTGCAAGCCATTGCGGATTATATGAATGCGAACCTTTTCCATAAAGGCGCAATTGCCGGACAGGATTTGAACGGAAAAGATCCGGAAGAAATGGTTGACTTTTTGTTTGAAAAAGCACTTGCAAAATACGATGAAAAAGAAGCGTTGATTGAGCCTGAACGGATGCGGGAATTTGAAAAAGTGATTTTGCTGCGTGCGGTTGACAGCAAATGGATGGATCATATAGATGCCATGGATCAGCTGCGCCAGGGCATTCATCTGCGCGCCTATGGCCAAAATGACCCGCTTCGCGAATACCAGTTTGAAGGATTTGAAATGTTTGAAGCGATGATTGCAGCGATTGAAGAAGAAGTGACCCGCCATATTATGAAAGTTGAAATTCAGCAAAACATTCAGCGGGAAGCGGTCGCAGTCGGCCAGGCAGTCAATCCGAAAGAAGAATCGGGCAAACCGAAACGCAAGCCCATCCGAAGAAAAGCAACCGTCGGCAGAAATGATCCATGCCCATGCGGCAGCGGGAAAAAATACAAACATTGCCATGGCCGTTAAAGCGGGGTTTGACAGGCGAGTCGCGTCTGTTCCGCTGATGCGGAACGGAAAGTCTGGCATGCGGGAAAGTGAAGCTGCTTATGCAAAGCAGAAAGCAGCGCAGCTTGTTAAGCTTTTTGCGCCCGTACAAATGGAAAGCATGATGCGAAAAGATTTGTTTCTCGTTTGGCCGAATGAAAGAATGGCTGGAAATTTTTGCACGGCTGCTGAGCGAGAACAGCCGTTCAGCGCGAGATGCAATGTTGTTCATGACTAGCAATGATGAAGGGGTTGTTTGTTAATGGAATTGGCGGAAATACGCAGCGAACTGTCAGAAATCAGGAAAAAAATAACAAACTTTAGGGGGTCTCTTTGACCTCGATGAGAAGCTGGAAAAAATAAATGAGCTGGAACAGGCGATGCAGGCCCCCGATTTTTGGGACGATCAAAAAAAAGCGCAAGCGATTATCAATGAATCGAATGCGCTAAAGGAATTGGTGGAAACGTTCCAATCGCTGGAAGAACAATATGAAAACCTGGAAGTGTCCTATGAATTGGTAAAAGAAGAAGAGGATGAAGAGCTTCGGGCTGAGCTGGAACATGAACTTCACCTGCTAAGTGAAAAAATGAATGAATATGAGCTCTCGCTGCTGCTTACGGATGAGTACGATAAAAACAATGCGATTTTGGAGCTTCATCCGGGCGCGGGCGGGACGGAATCGCAAGATTGGGCGTCGCTTTTGCTGCGCATGTATACGCGATGGGCGGAGAGAAAAGGCTTTAAAGTGGAAACGCTTGATTACCTGCCTGGAGAAGAAGCGGGAGTCAAGAGTGTCACGCTGCTGATAAAAGGCCATAATGCTTACGGGTATTTAAAAGCGGAAAAAGGCGTGCACCGCCTTGTGCGAATCTCTCCTTTCGATGCATCGGGCCGGCGGCACACGTCGTTCGTATCGTGCGATGTTGTACCGGAATTTGATGATGACATTGAAATTGAAATCAAGCCAGATGAAATCAAAGTCGACACCTATCGGGCAAGCGGCGCCGGCGGGCAACACGTCAATACGACGGATTCAGCCGTTCGGATTACGCACATTCCAACGAATACGGTCGTCAGCTGCCAATCGGAGCGCTCACAAATTAAAAACCGTGAAAAAGCGATGAAAATGTTAAAATCCAAGCTTTATCAGCTGCGGATTGAAGAACAGGAAAGAGAAAAATCAGAAATTCGCGGAGAACAAAAAGAAATTGGCTGGGGAAATCAAATCCGCTCTTACGTATTCCATCCTTATACTATGGTTAAAGACCATCGAACGAATGTTGAAATCGGGAACATTCAAAGTGTAATGGACGGTGAAATTGACGAATTTATCAACGCTTATTTGCGCTCGCAAATCAATTGACGCTCATCCGCATAGGAGCGGGGAGAGCAGGAAAGAATACATGTTAGCAATTTGTTATAAAGGTTTCATTATTTGTTTAAATTCACTGCATGCTGTTTTGATATAGTAAAACTTGGGAACAGTATATTTAGAACAATTATTTGAAAGGAGTAAGGAGATTGAAAAAAACGTGGCTTGCAGTGTTCAGTGTGTTCGCTCTTGCTCTCCTGCTAGCAGCTTGCGGAGGAAACGACAATGATGCCGACACAGGCGCCGATGGTGGAGGAACAACGACTGAACAGACAGATGATGGTGCAGCTGAAACAGATGAAGGTGCCGGCGAAGGCGGCGCTGATGCTGGTTATGATGCAGAAGCTGCTGAAGCTTCTTATCAGCAAACCTGTTCGTCATGCCATGGCGGCAACCTGGAAGGTGCAAATGGCCCCGCGCTGGATAACATTGGTGCGAGACTTTCACAGGATGAAATTCTTGACGCGATTGTAAATGGCAGAGCAGGAATGCCTCCAGGGTTGCTTCAAGGCGATGAAGCTGAAAACGTAGCAGCCTGGCTGGCTGATATGAAATAGCGAATGAAATGGAAAGCACCCCAATGATGAAGCATTGGCGGTGCTTTTTTGTGTGCGCAATTTTCCTGCAAAAAACCTGGGCTTGGACAGCAGCCGTGAATTCGCAAGAAACGATGTAAAACGCAGCACTGCCTATAATAGATGAACAAACCTTTGTTCAGAGCGATGGCAAACTGCTGCACGGATTGGCAGACGAGCAAAAATGCTTTTCTAAAGACGAAGGAACGATGTTTGCATGCTGTGATTCCACTTATGCTGCAAAAAAGGCCGTTCACTCGCTTTAAATTTCTCATTTCATCGATTCAAAATGCGCCTCTCGATTTGCAAATTTTTTCTAAATCCCCTTTTATCTGACAAATGAGTCTTTAGTCCCGAAAAATCTGTAATATAACAGCGAACGGTGACGATTATACTGTTATCAATGCTTTTAACAATTTTTTTTAACTATTTTATTTAAAACCGTAGAATATTGTTACTTTTGTAATGAAAATGTAATGTTAATTTGACTCAAAAAGTCGAATAACAATGCTATAATGAATTCTAAATTTAATAGATTATCGTTTCGTACATCATCAATAGGCCGTAAATTCGGGAAGTGATTGCATTGATTCTTATGGAGGATGTTTGGAAGACGTACCCAAACGGCGTTATGGCTGTCAATGGGATTGATTTTAAACTCGATAAAGGCGATTTTGTTTATGTCGTCGGGCCAAGCGGGGCCGGCAAATCAACGTTTATTAAGATGATTTATCGCGAGGAAAAGCCTACGAAAGGCAAAATCGTTGTCAGCGATATCGATTTAACCAGTCTGAAAGAACGAGATGTGCCAAAACTGCGTCGAAAAATCGGCGTCGTTTTCCAGGATTTTAAATTGCTTCCAAAGCTGACAGTCTATGAAAATGTCGCTTTTGCACTCGAAGTCATCGAAGAAAGTCCGGACAATATTAAGCGCAAAGTGATGGACGTTCTTGAATTAGTGAAATTAAAAAATAAAGCGCGCATGTATCCTGAGGAATTATCAGGCGGCGAACAGCAGCGCGTTTCAATTGCCCGTTCCATTGTCAACAATCCGGAGCTCGTTGTTGCGGACGAACCGACGGGAAATTTAGATCCTGACACCGCGTGGGGAATTATGGAAATTTTTGAAGAGATCAACAATCGGGGAACGACGATTATTATGGCTACGCACAATAAAGAAATTGTCGATGCGACGAAAAGGCGCGTAGTGGCGATTGAAGGCGGACGAATTGTGAGAGACGAACAGCAAGGAGAATACGGATATGAAAGCTAGAACAATTGCCCGCCATGTTCGCGAAGGGTTAAAAAGTTTAGTGCGCAATGGATGGATGACTTTTGCTTCGATTAGTGCAGTTACGGTTACGCTTCTTTTGACAGGCGTTTTCTTGATTTTACTTTTAAACATGAATGCAATCGCTTCGCAAATTGAAGATGATGTCGAAGTGAGAGTGTACATAGACCGTTCGGCTGATGAACAGCAAATGGATGAATTAAAACAGCAAATTGAACAGCTGCCTGAGGTTGATGCGGTTTCCTTCGTTTCAAAAGAAGAAGGGCTGGAAAATTTAATTGAAAGCCTTGGGGATGAAGGGAAGGCATTTGAATCCTTGCGAGATGAAAATCCGCTTCAAGACATGTATGTCATTAAAACGGACATTCCGCAAGACACGGTAACGGTGGCCAAGCATGTCGAAACCTTTGATTATGTCGACGAAGTCCGCTACGGAAAAGGAACGGTCGAAAGACTGTTTAAAGTTGTAGAAGTGTCTCGAAACATCGGGCTTGTATTGATTATCGGATTAATTTTTACAGCCTTGTTTCTGATTGCAAATACGATTAAATTGACGATTTTGTCGAGAAGCAAAGAAATTGAAATTATGAAACTCGTAGGGGCGACGAATGCTTTCATTCGCTGGCCGTTTTTTATAGAAGGGCTGCTGCTCGGGCTGATCGGATCCATCATTCCAATCGTTGTGCTTATCGCCGGCTACAATTTTTTGTACAGCGAATTCAATGCAAAATTGACGACGATGTTCATTCAGCTATTGCCGGTGTATCCTTTTGTCATTCAATTGGCGCTCATTTTAATGTTCATCGGCGTTTTCATTGGAGTGTGGGGAAGTCTGACATCCATTCGGAAATTTTTGCGAGTGTAAAATGGGGGGGTTAGACTTGAAACAAAAAGTGATAAAAGGGTTTTTAGCTGGCATGCTTGCAATCTCAGGGTTTATCGCTGCGCCTGGTTTTGACCAAGTCGAAGCACAAACATTAAGTGAAATCCGAGCGAAAAAAGCAGCAAATGAAGAAAAGAAAAAGCAAACCCAATCCGAGCTTTCGAAAGTTAAAAATAAGCAAGCATCGATTGAAAAACAAGTCACCCGTTTCAATAAAGAAATCGAGTCTACCACTGAGAAAATTGTAAAAAACCAAAATGAAATGATAAAAAAACAAAATGAAATTGAACAGCTGGAAGATGAAATCAAAGAAGCGAAAATCCGCATTGCCGAGCGCGATGAATTGCTTAAAGAACGCGTCCGATCCATGCATGTCAACGGCGGAGCGATCAATTACATAGAAGTTTTGCTTGGCGCAAAAAGCTTTGGCGACTTTCTCGATCGCGTCCTTGCATTGAATGTTATTGCTGAGCAGGATCGCGCTATTTTGGAAGAACAAAAAGCTGATAAACTGCTGTTGGAAGAAAATAAAGCCGAAGTAGAAAAACGAGTGGCGCAAATCAAAAGAAAACAAAACGAATTAGAAGCTTTAAAGAAAGACCTTCAGTCCCAGATGAAAGAAAAAGAAAAGCTGTTAAACGAGCTGAAAGAAGAAGAGGAACATCTGCATGCGGAATACGAGGAATTGGAAAACCTTGCTGAATTAATAAAGGAACAAGAAAAATCTTTTGCTAGGCAACAAGCCGAACGTGCGAAAAAAGCATCGAGGGAAAATAAGCAAGCAAGCCGTTCGAATGATGGAAAGAAGAAGGCC
>CALKAO010000124.1 GCA_937983115.1 uncultured Caryophanales bacterium | reverse complement strand
ATCCAGATAAACAAGCTTCCATCCCAAGTCCTATCGCGATGTGTGTTTTCCCTGTGCCTGGAGAACCCGCTAAGATGACATTCTACCCTCAAATTCACGAATATATTTCGCCGCTGTATTTCGAGATTTTTCATTCTATAAGCAATCTTTCTCTGACTCATTCCCTCTAAGTGTAATTGAATAATGAACGTTATTATACCTAAAAAAAGAAAAATTATTGTTAAAGCTGACTATTAATTATTAAATCAATGACTTAAAAAAATTTTAATCGCAACTTCCATAGAATCTAGATATAGTCAAAACATACACTTGAATTGAAACAAAGAGATACCCATGATAATATGAATCAAAAACAGAAAGGAAGAAATCATTGTCTACTTTTATTACTAAAATTACTGCCCAGGTAAATAAAGATCATGTTAACAATGTTTCTTATTTCAAATATTTAGAGGAAGCTCGAAAGAAAATATATGCTTTATGCAGAAAATCAGGAACTCAAGCAGTCATTGTCCACAAAAGCATTGATTTTATAAAAGAGGTGTTTGATGCCGCTAATTTAACTATTGAAACGACTGTTCAAGAAATTGGAAATACAAGTTTTACATTGGGGCAAAAAATTTTAGCAAATGAAGAGCTTATCGCGTCTGCTACCGTTGTTATCGTAACCATTAATCCAAAAACAAGAAAGAAGGTTTCAGTACCTGAAAATATCAAAAACCTTAAAGCAAAAAACATTTTAATATGATTTTATTTTTAATAATTTCATGACCTAAGTTTTACTATATTAACTGGTTGCCAGCAGCCAGCAATCTATGCTCCTTATGCCTTTATAGGAGCTTAAATTATTGGAATTACAAAACGCTTTAATTCTATAAATTCTTTAACTGGCCAGGCCTATCAATTCCACTAATCAGCATTACCCAGCAATCTTTTGTATTAAACAAAAAATCAACCAGCAAATAAACTTTATACATCTCGTTAAAAATTATATTATTATAATAATCTAGATATCATTATTTGCAAACGATTGACAGATTAATTTCACCGCAATAATGAATTTTCACACTTTTTAATGCTTTTCCTTAAAAGTATTTTCAAGTATGAAAAAAATTCTTATCGCTCAAAAAACATAAAATAGTCATGGGAAACTGACTGTTAACAAGTTGAATCAGTCAGTTTCCCATGACACTCTGCTTTTCGACTATTCGCTTATTTTCAAATCTGCAAAAAGTGGTTTGCCCAGTAAATTTGCTTCATAACCCTGTACATTTTCAGTCATTCCCGCTACTTGAGGGTAAAAGATAACTGGAATAAACATAGCTTCTTCCAAAAGTCCTTTTCGACTAATCTGATGATACAATTTAGCCCGGTCTTCCTGATCATAAGTAGCTTGCGCTTCATTTAACAGCGACTCTATTTCTGTATTTTCATAGCTGCCAGTATTAAAGAAACTAACCTTAGAAAATAAATTGGACATTGTCATCTGGGCATCAGGACGTCCCGTCCACTGAGAGAGAAGAGCTGGCTCTTGTTTTTCAGCAAAAAAACTACCTGACGCAGCTGTAATTTCCATCGGAATTAACTCAACATTAATGCCAATTTCCTGAAGTTGGCTTTTTATGGCTTCAGCTAATTTAGTCTCCAACGCATTGGAATGATGAATCATTCTAAACGAAGGATTTTCAATCCCCGATTCTTCAAGTAGACTTTTCGCTTTTTCCGGATCATATTCTATATTTAAATTATTGTCTGAAGCCCAATATTCATTAGGAAATGGCTGATGGGCTGGGGCTCCCAGTCCAAGGTTAACTCCTAGAATAAGGGACTCTCGATCAATTGCATGCTGCACAGCTAATCTAAATTCTTTGTTATCAAAAGGTTCCATAGATGTATTTAAATAAATCATTCTAAATGCTACATGACTGCTTTCATCTACGATTAAGTTTGCATCGCTTTTCAAATGCTCTATGTTATTTGGTGAAAAATTAAAAGCAAAGTCTACTTCTCCAGATTTTAATGCATTCAAACGGGCATTTTCATCTGAGATAATTTTAACGATCAACTTATCGAGATAAGGCTTGCCTTCGTCCCAATAATCTTCAAATGCTTCAAACACAATTTCCCCATTCGGAACGCGGTTGATCATCTTAAATGGACCTGCTCCAATAGGATTTTGTGTAAAATTCTCAGGATCTTCTTCGTACGCTGTTGGTGAGACCATCATGCCCCCTCGATCACTTAACGCTAATAATAGGGAAGAATCTGGCTCTTTTAAATGAAGTTTAACCGTATTATCATCCACAATTTCTACACTTTCAACATTTTCCAAATCTGAAACGTTAGATTCCTCCGAATTTGCTCGTTCAATGTTAAATTTGACAGCTTCGGCGTTAAAAGGGGTTCCATCATGAAACGTAACACCTTCTCTTAAATGCAAGACTAGCGTCGTATCATCTTCAAAATCCCATGATTCGGCTAATCCAGGAATTGGTTCTAATTCAGGTGTAAATTTAATCAGTGTGTCAAAAACTGGCCATAGTAATGCATGATCTCCACCTGAGCTGCCTTTCAAAGGATCATAGCTGCTTATATCAGTTAGATAACCAACAACAGCTTCTCCGCCTTGTTTAACTTCTCCTTCTCCTGCATTTTCAGATTCTGAATTAGATGAACATCCAACAATTAAAATTGCTATAATTCCAAGCAATATACTTTTCATCAAAGAAGTGCGATTTAATCTATTCACTGCTGTTGTCACCCTTTCTTTTTATTTTCTAAAAGTTTTTATAATTGTCATCTTGGATTAATCGCTAGTGCATTTGTAAAGATGATTTAACTTTTGCATGCTTTACTCCTCTATCCAAAAATCTGCAAACAACGGTTTTCCTAATAAATTAGGTTCAAAGCCTTTTAGCTCTTGTCTCATGGCTGCAACTCTTGGTGTGAACATAACGGGAATCTGTATTGCTTCTTCAATAACAGCGATTTTACTGATTTCTTGGTACATCTGCTTTCTCTCTTCCAAATCATAAGTTTGTTTTGCTTCAGCAATTAATTTATCAAGTTTTTCATGCGGAACACCTCCGACATTGTAAAAACTTTCACCTGAAAACAAAAGTTCAACCGCCTGTTGAGGATCTACACGACCAGTGTAAACTGTAAAGTACGCATCTTCTTTATGCTCTGAGAAAAAGGATGCATCCGCGGCTCCAATATCCATCGGCACTAATGTCACCTCAACGCCAATTTCTAAAACTGATGCCATCTTTTCTTAATTTGATTCTTCATCGCCCTTACTCCTTAAAGAAGTATAATGATGGTCGAACATAAAATGACAAAACTCTTTCATTTTATTAATTAAGAATTAAGATGCTTCAAAAAATATAGAATAATTTAAACCAAAAATTTACAATATTAATTTTTAGATTTTTGCAGTGAACAGCTTATTGTTAACTTAATACTTCATTTTCAAAACATAAATCTAAATTTGTTTTCCATTATAACTTTCTTTGATTTAATTCAGATAATATTTGATTTTTTAATTTATATTTTTCAACTTTATTCGTCGGTGTTCTTGGCAATTCAGAGATGAACCGTATATGCTTAGGCCACATAAACTTAGGCATTTCTTTTTTTGTCCATTCTTGTAATGCTTCAACTGTCAATTCTTCCGACTTTGGAACGACATAGACCACAATATCGTCTTCTTCGCCTTCTTCGGCTGGAATTGGAAATGCTGCACTCATGCTTACAAGCTTATGCTGATTCATTAAATCTTCCACTTGATATGAAGAAATATTTTCTCCCCGTGAACGGATCACATCTTTCATTCGATCAACGAAATAATAAATGTCATTTTTATCTTTATATCCAACATCCCCTGTATGAAACCACAGATTTTGATACTCCTTAACAGTGGCTTCTGGTTTATTAAAATATTCCTTTAACATAATATGTGGATAGCGTGGACGCAAAGCAATCTGACCAATCTCATTCGCATTACATGGTTCATCGTATTTATTTATAATCGCTGCTTCATAAAAAGGGGCGACAACTCCCATAAATCCTTTCGGCAAATCATCAGATCCTCTTTGAAAAGGGATTGACAATCGTTCAGCAATTCTTTTTGTTTCTTCACGCGTATATCCTTTATAAAGTTCTGGCGGTGTCCCTTCTTCTTCTCCCAACTCATCAATAATCGATACAAAACCAACGCCAGCTTCTGTCTGTCCATAACCAGCAGATACAAAATTGATTCCAAATCTCTTAGCAAACGTATGATGGTATTTTGGAAGCGGTTGCATGTGCACTCTATTTAATGTGTTGTATCGATCATCTTCTCTTGGCTCAGCTTTCATCAGCCAAGGAATCATTACGTCTAATAAGATCGCATTCGTAGCTCCACTAACTTTAATTCGATTCCAAAAATCTGTTGGACTAAACTTGTCCCATAATGCTACCTTAGAACCAGCAAATGCTGCTCTTGCCACAAGGGCAAATGCACCGCCTACATGATACATCGGCAGATCATTGTAAATCACATCTTCTTGTTTATTAAAGGCCCTAAAAATATACGTATAACCATGAATCCAACGATATGATTGAACAACGCCTTTTGCCGGCCCCGTCGTTCCAGACGTATAAATAATGTTCGCGATATCATAGGGCTTTAATTCAATATTTGGATTCGATTTATCACCTTCTAAAAAAGTTTCAAACGCAAGTTGCTTGAACCGGGAATCAAGTTCAGTTTTTTCTTGTTGATAATCGTGATCATTTTCTTTCGGATCATAAATAATCACTGTTATTTGCGGCAATTGTTCAACAACTTCATTAATTCTTGGAATCATTTGTCTTTCAGTAATTAAAATTTTTGGATTGGTATCGTTAATTTGATAATATAATAATTTTCCTTGATAATTATAATTAATTGGGCAAAACACGGCTCCAGCTTTCCAAATTCCAAACATAGCAACGGTTGTAACGAAAGAGTTTTTTAAAAAAAGTGAAATTCGATCACCTTTTTCAACACCAGATTTTATAAGACTATGGGCAAATGCATTTGCCATTTCATTAAATTGGGCATAAGTGTAAGTTTTTTGCGCCTCACCATAATAAATAAAAGGATTTTCACCTAATTCACGCGCCCATTTTTCTAATTTTCTTATGATTAACTCTTCATCCGTTCCCAGAGTTTGTCCAAAATCAAGCATCCCTTTATAGCCCCTCCTATTCTTTCAAGTTAAATTTCCTTGGCTTTAGCTAGTCCTAAAAATTATCCAATTAAATTTTGAGAACTATAAAATGAAAACATAATTGCTAAAAACTTCAATAAAAAAATTGGAAACGCTCTCATTTAATCAAATGATCAATATAATGGATTCTCTCTTGAAGCCCTGGAGGAGAAAAAAGTCATTTAAGTCAACCATCCATTTGATAAATGCCCTTTAAAATTTATTTTTATAATCAGTCCATTTCTCAGCCTGCACGATTAGACGCTACAAATTTAAAGATTCAGTTGTATGTCTGTCATTTTGTCTCAAAATAACGCTGTAAGTCATCACCCCCTAAAAAAACCAATAACCAAATTTTCAACAATACCGATAGCTTCTTAATCAATACAGTCAACTCTGATTCAGAATATATGATTTAAATGTTCTATAGTCGCAATCTGCCTTCCCACCTAACTAAAATTGAAAAGCAGTTTCTTGTTCCCCAATGTTTTACCGCAAGACGAACCCAAAACCATTAACATTTTGCTCATCCATAATAATGAATAAAAATTTCAAAATGATTACTAAATTCCAGTCGGCCAGTTTGCCAGCAGCCTTTCGCTTTTTGAACCGTTTTTCATACAT
>CALKAO010000123.1 GCA_937983115.1 uncultured Caryophanales bacterium | reverse complement strand
CGACCACCGAGATCTACACTCTTTCCCTACACGACGCTCTTCCGATCTAATTATATTTTTAAAGCCTGCGAAAGGGCTTAACCAAAACGCTCGAAAGCTTAGATTGATAGAAATGCGATTGAATCGCCATCTTTTCTGCCAATGATTGAGGGTTGGAAATTTTTAATCGTGGCAATTTGGGGGTTTTAGTTTTGTTAAAGCGGAAAGTAATGATTGGATTTTTAGCAGGATTGCTTGCCGTTCCGACGGTTGTGGCGCCAAATTTTGATAACGCCGCTCATGCACAGTCCATCAACGACATTCGCGCGAAGAAAAAACAAACGGAACGGGAATTGTCGAATGTCCGAAACAAAAAAGCAGAAGTGAAAAAAGAAATTAAGAAAATTGATTCGCAAATGACATCGACAACGAATCAAATTGTTAAAAAACAGGATGAAATTGTGAAAAACCGCCAAGAAATTGAACGGCTGGAAGAAGAGATTAAAGAAGCGGAAAAACGCATCGCTGAACGCGATAAAGTGTTAAAAGAACGCGTGCGTTCCATGCATGTGAATGGCGGTGCGATCAATTACATCGAAGTATTGCTGGGCGCCCAGAGTTTTGGCGATTTTCTCGATCGCGTGCTGGCATTAAACTTGATTGCTGAACAAGATCGGACCATTATTGAAGAACAAAAAGCGGACAAGTTGTTGCTGGAAGAAAACAAAGCAGAAGTTGAAAAGCTGCTTAAAAAAGTGGAAGAGGAACTGGCAAACTTAGAAAAGCTGAAAAATGATCTAATGGCGAAAATGGCGGAAAAAGAAAAACTGCTGCGCGATATTGAAGAACAAGAAGAAGTGCTGGATGCGCGTTTTAAAGGCTATGTTGCTGAAGAAAAAGCAATGGAACAGCAGCTGCGCGCAGCCCAAGCCAGAATGAACTCCGGCGGAAATGCCGCGTACCGAAAATCGTCAGGCATCTTCCTTTGGCCTGCAGCCGGTCGTTTAACGTCAGGATATGGCTGGAGAGTTCATCCGATTTCAGGCAATCGAAAGCATCATAACGGCATTGACATTGCAAACAGTACTGGAACACCGATTCGTGCAGCCGCGGCAGGCACTGTCATTCATGCTTCGTCCGGTTGGAATGGCGGCTATGGAACAAGCGTGAAAATTAAACATAGCAATGGGTATGTCACGCATTACGCGCATTTAAGCTCGATTTCGGTAAAAGTCGGCCAAAAGGTGTCGGCTGGACAGACGATAGGCGCAATGGGAAGCACGGGAAGCTCAACCGGTCCGCATTTGCATTTTGAAGTCATTAAAAATGGAAGCCATCGAAACCCGCTTGATTTCTTATAAACTGAAGATTGATAAAAACATAATGTAAACAAGCCCTGCATATAGTAGAATAGAAGAAAAGCATCGCATCAGCTGGTGTGATGCTTTTTTACGTCGAGTTTGAAGGAATATCCGATTTGAGGTGAAAAAATGAAGATCAGGTGGCAGATCGTATCCATTCTTATGGTTTTATCTCTACTCGTCGGGGCAGGGGGAACGTATTTTGCTTTAGACTTTTTTGCTGAGCCTTCCAAAATAACAGGCAGCGATTTGAAAAACGCTTCTTCGCTGAGGGCCAGCGATTTGGAGAAAATTAAAAAATCGTACGAATACATTACGAACAATTATGTGGAAGATGTCGACAAGCGCGAGGTGCTTGAAGGCGCCATCAAAGGAATGATTGGCACGCTCGAAGATCCGTATTCCGTATATATGGATGAAGATACAGTCAAGGAGTTTACTGAATCGCTTGATTCATCTTTTGAAGGGATCGGCGCAGAAGTGAGCATGCAAAATGGAACGGTGACGATTGTTGCTCCATTTAAAGATTCTCCTGCTGAAAAAGCCGGTCTGAAGCCAAATGACAAAGTGATAACAATCGATGGCGAGCCGACAGAAGGGCTTGATTTATATGAAGCGGTTTTAAAAATCCGGGGTGAAAAAGGCACGTATGTCACGCTCGGCATTGAACGTGCAGGACACTCAGGATTGATTGAAATCAAAGTGCAGCGCGATGAAATTCCAATTGAAACGGTTTATGCCGATCAAAAAGAGATCAATGGCAAGACGATTGGCATTCTCGAGATTACTTCATTTTCAGAAAACACGGCCGAAGATTTTGAAAAAGAATTAAAAAACTTGGAAGAATCAAACATCGATGGCTTGATTATTGACGTGCGCGGCAATCCCGGCGGCTATTTGCAAAGTGTGGAAGAAATTGCCGAGCTCATTATTCCAAATTCAAAACCGTTCATTCAAATTGAAGATCGGGAAGGCAATAAACAGCAGTCTGTATCGAGCCTTAAAAAGAAAAAGCCGTATCCCATCGTCGGGCTGATCGATGAAGGCAGCGCATCCGCCTCAGAAATATTGGCTGCGGCGCTCAAAGAAAATGGCGGCTATGATCTCGTCGGAACTCCTTCGTTTGGAAAAGGGACGGTGCAGCAAACGGTCAATTTAGGCGATGGCAGCCAGTTGAAATTAACGATGTTTAAATGGCTGACGCCAGACGGAAATTGGATCCATGAAAAAGGCATTGAACCGACGGTTCTTGTCCGGCAGCCCGAGTATTATTATACGAGCCCTCTGGCTGTAGCGGATGAACCGCTTCGTTACGACATGACGAGCGAGCATATCAAAAGCGCCCAATTGATGCTTGAAGGATTGGGCTTTGCGCCAGGGCGAAAAGATGGCTATTTTAGCAAACAAACTGAAAAAGCGGTGCTGGCTTTTCAGAAAAAATATGATCTGCCGGCAACTGGAGAAATTGATGAACCGACCGCGGGCAAACTGCAAGAACAAGTGCTTGAAAAAATTCGTTCGCATGAAGATGATGTGCAATTGCAGACGGCGCTTGAACTGATTGCCCAGTAAACGTGAAAAAGCCGTTCGGTTGACGAAAAGAAATTTTATGTGATGAAGGATTTTTTTGTAAAATGCTGAATGCTTTTATGCTATGATGGAAATAACGCCCCTTAAGCAGAACGGGGCGAGTTTTCATTTTGTTGGGAATTCCGCGTTGTTGTATATGGCAGGCGTTATTGATCCCATGCAGCTTGCCATTGAAACGGAACGCTGCATAAAATTTTTAACACGTTGGAGGGTTATCCGCTTATGCTGCTCGCGTTTTTAACAGAACTAGGCTACGGTTTTTTGCGGCTGCTGGCAAATCCTGTATTTTATATGGCTGTGGTTTTTTCGCTTGTCCTTGCGTTTCGCCGCATACAAAAAGAGCGGTTTCATTTTCATATCCGTGTTTATGATGCGGTTTCCGATCTCTATCATACGTTTATTCCCGGACTGCTGGCCGGCATCATTTTATATGGACTGTTTATCGGGCTTGGGTTTATGCTGAATAAAGGCGTCATCATGGTGCTTATGGCGGTTGCATTTTTGCTTTGTTTGACCTTCCAGCCGCGTTTGCTTTCGCCATCTCTCGTTATTTTTTTAACCGCTGCAGCTGTCGTCTTTTTGCCTGATTGGGAAACGAATTTTGCTTGGCTCAATGCCTGGCGCTCGGATATTGAAGCAGCTGCCTTGCCGAATCTGTTCATGCTGATGGCGATTTTGACAGTGGCTGAAGCTTTCTTCATCATGATGCAAGCGAAACGGCAGCCTTCGCCGAGAAGAATCATGAGTGAACGCGGCAAGCCGATCGGCGGGTTTGAAGTGAAGCGTGTTTGGCTCGTTCCTGCCTTTTTATTTATTCCAGGCTTTGGGCTTGAACGGCTTGGCGCCTGGCCGTTCTTTGCCTGGGAAGATTCGTTTTCGTTTATGCTTGTGCCGTTTTTAATTGGCTATGAGCAATTGCAAACGTTTGATCTGCCGAAACGCGCCGTGCTGCGTGATGGGCTGCGTGTCGCTATGCTCGGTTTTCTTTCGCTTCCGCTGGCAATTTTGACGTCAGTGAATGAATGGCTGATCGCTGCATTTCTTGGAATGGCGGCGTTATGTTTCAGCCGTTATGTGTTGTATGCAATCGTGCACAAAGAAAATGAAGAAAAGCCGGCATATTTTACATTGCGCAATCAAGGGTTGCAAATTTTAGCCGTTGTTCCGAAAAGTCCGGCTGCTGAGATGAATGTGAACGCTGGGGAAATCATTGCTCGCGTCAATGAGATTCCCGTGAACAGCTCTCAGCAATTTTATGAAGCTTTGCAGGCAAATCCAACGTTTGTCAAGCTTGAAGTCATTGATGAGCGCGGGGAGGTGCGGTTTGAGCAGCGCGCGCTTTATGAAAATGAGCACCATGAACTCGGCCTGCTGTTTGTTGATGATTCGCGAATTCAATACCAGAGAGCGGAAGAAGCCTGAGATTCCTCAGGTTTTTTCCTATATAAGGAAGGGAATATCCGTTCGTTTTTGTTGTTATTTCATAAAGCATTCATGTTATAATTGGATTACAATTTAAGGAAATAGCGAGGGTTGTCCGTGGAAAAAGGTCGTTTTGAATTAGTCTCAGACTTTCAACCTGCTGGCGATCAGCCGCAAGCGATTGAGAAGCTTGTCAAAGGAATCAAAGAAGGCAAGCGTTTTCAAACGCTGCTTGGCGCTACGGGGACAGGCAAGACGTTTACGATGTCAAACGTGATTCAACAAGTGAACAAGCCGACGCTTGTCATTGCGCACAACAAGACACTCGCTGGACAGCTGTACAGCGAGTTTAAAGAGTTTTTTCCAAATAATGCCGTGGAATATTTCGTCAGTTATTATGATTATTATCAGCCAGAGGCTTACGTTCCGCAAACGGACACGTACATCGAAAAAGATGCAAGCATTAATGATGAAATTGATAAATTGCGCCACTCAGCGACAAGTGCGCTGTTTGAACGAAGAGATGTCATCATTGTTGCGAGCGTTTCGTGCATTTACGGGCTCGGTTCTCCTGAAGAATACCGCGAGCTCGTGCTGTCGCTAAGAACGGGGATGGAAAAAGACCGCAATGAACTGCTTCGCAATCTCGTCGATATTCAATATGAACGCAATGATGTGAATTTTACGCGCGGCACGTTTCGGGTTCGCGGCGATATCGTTGAAATTTTTCCGGCTTCGCGCGATGAGCATTGCATTCGGGTTGAATTTTTCGGCGACGAAATTGATCGTATGATGGAAGTGGATGCTTTAACGGGGGAAATCATTGGCGAACGCGAACATGTTGCGATTTTTCCAGCTTCCCACTTCGTTACGCGCGAGGAAAAAATGAAGCTGGCCATTCAGCGGATTGAAGAAGAGCTTGAAGAGCGGTTAAAGGAACTGAAAGCGGAAAACAAATTGCTCGAAGCGCAGCGCCTTGAACAAAGAACGCGTTATGATATTGAAATGATGAGTGAAATGGGCTTTTGTTCAGGGATTGAAAACTATTCCCGCCATTTAACGTTTCGGGAATCGGGCTCAACCCCGTACACACTGCTTGATTATTTTCCAGAGGATTGGCTCGTGATGATCGATGAATCGCACGTGACGCTGCCGCAAATTCGCGGGATGTACAACGGCGACATCGCCCGCAAACAAGTGCTTGTCGATCACGGTTTTCGCCTGCCGTCTGCACTGGATAACCGCCCGCTTCGCTTTGAAGAATTTGAAGCGAAAATCAATCAGGCGATTTTTGTTTCGGCAACGCCAGGACCGTATGAACGCGAAAAGACGCCAGAAATGGTTGAGCAAATCATTCGGCCGACAGGTTTGCTGGATCCGACGATTGATGTTCGCAAAACCGAAGGCCAGATTGATGATTTGCTGCATGAAATTCAACTTCGCATCGAACGAAATGAGCGTGTGCTGATTACGACATTGACAAAAAAGATGGCAGAAGATTTAACTGATTATTTAACCGAAATGAACATCAAAGTGCGCTATTTGCATTCAGAAATTAAAACGCTGGAGCGAATCGAAATCGTCCGCGATTTAAGACTGGGTGTATTTGACGTCCTCGTTGGCATCAACTTGCTGCGGGAAGGGCTTGATATTCCTGAAGTGTCATTGATTGCGATTTTGGATGCGGATAAAGAAGGGTTCCTCCGTTCGGAACAATCGTTGATTCAAACGATTGGGCGTGCCGCTCGAAATGCAAACGGGCATGTTATTTTGTATGCCGATCGGATCACCCGCTCAATGGAAGCCGCCATTTCAGAAACGAAGCGCCGCCGCCGCATTCAGGAAGCATTCAATAAAACGCATGGCATTACTCCGAAAACGGTTCAAAAAGAAATTCGCGATGTCATCCGAGCAACGAAAGCGGCGGAAGAATCGGAAACGTATCAAACCGAAAAATCGTTTGAAAAGATGTCAAAGAAAGAACGAGAAGCATTGATTCAGCAGTTAGAGAAAGAAATGAAGCAGGCGGCTCGTGATCTCCAGTTTGAACGGGCAGCAGAACTTCGTGATTTAATGTTAGAATTACAGGCAGAGCTATAGTTGGGTTCATGTTCAAAAAGGTGGAGAGAACGAGAGGCGCATGCGAGAACCCGAAAGTTCAGCAAATAATGACGTTTCTTATGGCAACTCTTCGCCTCTCGCAGCCAGAAAACTTTTTGAACATCCTCAGATTAGGAAGGATGGAACAGATGGCGATTGATAAGATCATTATTAAAGGAGCTCGCGTCCATAATCTAAAAAATATCGATGTCGAAATCCCGCGAGATAAGTTCGTTGTTGTGACGGGCTTATCCGGTTCAGGGAAATCTTCGCTAGCGTTTGATACGATTTATGCGGAAGGGCAGCGCCGCTATGTTGAATCCTTATCGGCGTATGCCAGACAGTTTCTCGGACAAATGGATAAACCGGATGTCGATTCCATCGAAGGGCTGTCGCCGGCGATTTCAATTGATCAAAAGACGACAAGCCGCAATCCCCGTTCAACGGTCGGAACGGTGACAGAAATTTATGATTACTTGCGCTTGCTGTATGCGAGAATCGGGCGCCCCATTTGTCCAAAGCACGGAGTTGAAATCCGTTCGCAGACGATCGAACAGATGGTCGATCGTTTGATGGAATATTCGGAACGGACGAGAATGCAGATTTTAGCGCCGGTCGTTTCCGGCCGGAAAGGCGAGCATGCCAAAGTTTTTGAAGAAATTAAAAAGCAAGGTTTCGTGCGGATGCGCGTGGATGGGGAAATGCGCGAAGTGACGGAAGACATTTCGCTGGAAAAAAATAAAAAGCATTCAATTGAAGTTGTTGTTGACCGGATTGTGGTGAAAGAAGGCATAGAAACTCGTTTGGCGGATTCTTTGGAAATTGCGCTTCAGCTTGCCGAAGGCCGGGTTATTGTCGACGTGATTGGCGAAGAAGAATTGCTGTTCAATCAGCATCACGCTTGCCCGCATTGCGGATTTGCCATTGGGGACCTGGAGCCGCGTCTGTTTAGTTTTAATAGTCCTTTTGGCGCATGCCCTACATGTGATGGACTTGGCCAGCAGCTTGAAGTCGATGTGGATCTCATTATTCCAAATCGCGGGCTTTCATTGAATGAGCATGCGATTGCACCTTGGAACTCGACGAGTTCACAGTTTTATCCGCAGCTGCTGAAAGCGGTCTGCACCCATTACGGCATCGATATGGATGTTCCGGTCAAAGACTTGCCAAAAGAACAGCTTGACAAAATTTTATATGGAAGCGGCGGCGAACGCATTTATTTTCGCTATGAAAGCGAATACGGCATTGTGCGCGAAAACCAGATTGCATTTGAAGGCGTTGTTCGCAATATTGAAAGACGCTATAAAGAAACGACGTCTGATTTTATCCGTGAACAAATGGAAGGGTATATGATGGAAAAACCATGTCCGACGTGCGGCGGACATCGGCTGAAACAAGAAGCGCTCGCGGTGAAGATCAATGGCCGGCATATCGGAGAAGTGGCGGATCTATCGATTAACGAAGCGATTGAATTTTTTCAACAATTGACGCTGACAGAGAAAGAAAAAACGATCGGCCACCTGATTTTTCGTGAAATTTTAGATCGGCTGGGATTTTTGCAAAATGTTGGATTAGGCTATTTAACGCTAAGCCGATCTGCGGGAACGCTGTCAGGCGGAGAAGCCCAGCGCATTCGCTTGGCTACGCAAGTCGGTTCGCGGCTGATGGGCGTGCTTTATGTTTTGGATGAACCGTCTATCGGCCTTCATCAACGGGATAACGACCGGCTGATTTCTGCGCTTGAAGACATGCGGAATCTTGGCAATACGCTGATTGTGGTTGAACATGATGAAGATACGATGATGGCTGCCGATTATATTATTGATATCGGGCCGGGGGCCGGAGCTCATGGCGGGGAGATTGTAGCGGCAGGCACGCCAGCGGAAATTATTGAAAATGAACATTCGCTTACGGGCCAATACTTATCAGGGAAAAAATTTATTCCGGTCCCTGTTGAACGCAGAAAAGAAACGGAGCGGTTTCTGGAAATTCGAGGCGCTGCAGAAAACAATTTAAAAAATGTCAACGTAAAAATTCCGATTGGCGTCTTTACGTGTGTTACCGGTGTATCTGGTTCAGGAAAAAGCACGCTTATCAATGAGATTTTATATAAAAAACTGGCACAGACGCTCAATCGTGCAAAAGTAAAAGCCGGCAAGCATAAAGAGATAGCAGGGCTGGAATATGTTGAGAAAGTGATCGATATCGATCAATCGCCGATTGGGCGCACCCCGCGTTCGAATCCGGCAACGTATACGGGTGTGTTTGATGATATACGCGATGTGTTTGCAGAGACGAATGAAGCGAAAGTGCGAGGATATAAAAAAGGCCGCTTCAGCTTCAATGTCAAAGGGGGGCGCTGTGAAGCGTGCCGCGGAGACGGCATTATAAAAATTGAAATGCATTTCCTGCCGGATGTCTATGTTCCTTGTGAAGTGTGCCACGGCAAACGCTACAACCGCGAAACGCTGGAAGTCACCTATAAAGGGAAAAACATTGCAGATGTTTTAAGCATGACGGTGGAAGAAGCTCTTGAATTTTTTAAGAACATCCCAAAAATTAAACGAAAGCTGCAGACGCTGCATGATGTCGGCCTGGGATATGTGAAGCTCGGGCAGCCTGCAACAACGCTGTCAGGCGGAGAAGCGCAGCGGGTGAAGCTGGCAAGCCAGCTTCATCGCCGTTCGAATGGGAAATCGGTTTATATTTTAGATGAGCCAACGACCGGTTTGCATGTCGATGACATCGCCCGCCTGCTTAAAGTGATTCAGCGGCTTGTCGACAATGGGGACACGGTCATCATTATTGAGCATAATTTGGATGTGATTAAAACGGCTGATTATCTTATCGATTTAGGGCCTGAAGGCGGGGATAAAGGCGGCCAGGTTGTGGCAGCAGGGACGCCTGAAGAAGTGGCGCAAGTGAAATCGTCTTATACAGGCCAGTATCTCGCTCCGATATTAAAACGCGATCGCAAGCGAACGGAAGCGAGATTGCAAGCATCGAAAACATAAGCGAGGGGGAGGCCGATGAGTGAAGAGCGCAAGATGGTCTTGAAGATGCTGGAAGAAGGCAGAATTTCGGTTGATGAAGCGGAGCGGCTGCTGCATGCATTGAATGAAAAAGATGAAAAGACGGATGAGGAACAGGGGGATTTTGAAGAAGCGCAGCCGCCGTCTGAATTTGTGGACTGGGAACGCTGGGATGAACGGAAACAAACGTATAAACAGCAGTCGAGCGGCTTTAAAATATCGCAGTACATTGAGAACATTATTCAAAAAATAAAAGATGTCGATTTTGATCTTAATTTTGGCGCGCATGAATCCGTGAAGCACATTTTTCAAGACCATACGGATGATTTTCATGAGCTGAACATTAAGATTAAAAATGGATCGGTCGACCTCAAAATATGGAAAGACAAGTATGTGCAGATCGATTGTGACGTGAAAGTATACCGGGTTCAAAGCCGCGAAGAAGCCAGGCAGAAGTTTTTAAATGAAGTCCATTATGAATTGGCGGACGGGACGCTTCAGTTTTCGTGCGATGCCCGCGATGTAAAAATTCATGCCTCGGTAGCCATTCCTGAAAAAATGTATGAACAGGTTGTTTGCAAATTATTTAACGGGAATGTCTCGTGCGAGGCGATTCATGCCAACGAGTTAAAAATTAAAACAGTCAACGGCAGCCTGTCGTTTCCGCAAATTGCCGCTGATAAAGCGGAGCTTGAAACTGGAAACGGCGCGATTTTCGTGAACGGACAGGCGGATTGGCTCACAGTTGAAACGATAAATGGCGCAATTGAAGCGGAGGGCATGTTCCGCGATTTTGACGCGGAAAGTTTTTCAGGCTCCATTACCGCCCGCTTGCACAGCGAAGGGAAGGCCGCTTTAAAATCAACGACAAGCGGAATTACGGTCATCGTTCCGAAAGATATGCAAATCCACGGCGAACTGCTTTCATCCATTGGAAGCGTTCAATGCGAACTTCATTCATTTGAAGTGCTGCACGAAAAGAAAGAGCTTGCCCAACGTTTATTGAAATTTGTTTCAAACAAAAAAGCAAAGCGTGTGCTGCATGTGGAAGCAAACACGAAGACGGGCTCGGCGGCAGTCGTAGAGCAGGAGGATTAACATGTTGCGCAACTGGTTGCTTTCGCTCTTTGTCAATAGCATCGTTTTACTCGTCGTTGCCGGCTACTTTGATTCTTTTTATTTGGACGGGGTGGGCGCCGCGCTGCTGGCAAGTTTCATTCTTTCGATCATGAATGTGATCGTCAAACCGATTTTAATTCTTTTGACGCTGCCTGTAACGATTATGACGCTCGGACTTTTTTTAATTGTCATCAATGCGATGACGCTGATGATGACACAGGCGTTAATGGGAGACTGGTTTGTGATTGACAGTTTTGGGTCGGCGCTGCTCGCAGCGATTGTGATTTCGCTATTGAACATGGCGATCCAAAAGCTGATTATTGAACCGCTGCAGCAAAGAAAGTAGTGGATGAACGCTCTTGAAGAAAAAGAGCGTTTTTCGCATTCCATGGATGGTGTCGTTCCGTCCCAAACCTGTTAAAATGATAAAGAGTGAATTGGACGAGGAGGATGCAGCTATGGCAAAAGTTCGCACGGAAGATTTGCTTGAAAAATTTCAACTGGAGTTAATCAGCGGTGAAGATGGGCTTCATCGTCCGATTATTACGAGCGACATTTCTCGGCCTGGAATTGAGCTGGCCGGCTTTTTTACATATTATCCGGCTGAACGGCTGCAGCTGCTTGGCCGCTCAGAGCTCTATTTTTTTAATACGCTTTCCGATCAAGTGAAGCGGGATCGGATGTACAAAATTTGCAACGATGAAACGCCTGGGATTATTGTGTCGCGTGATTTGGACGTTCCGAAAGAGCTGATTGAAGCATCGAATGAAAAGGCTGTGCCAGTCATGCGCGCCAGCATGACGACAACCCGTCTATCGAGCAAATTGACAAACTTTTTAGAAAGCAGGCTTGCGCCGACGACAGCTGTTCATGGCGTGCTCGTTGATATCAATGGAATTGGCGTGCTCATTACAGGGTCAAGCGGCGTGGGAAAAAGTGAAACGGCGCTTGAACTCGTCAAACGCGGACATCAGCTCGTCGCGGACGATTCGGTCGAAATTCGCCAAGAGCAGGACAACACGCTGATTGGCACGGCGCCAGATTTGATTAAACATCTGCTTGAAATACGCGGAGTCGGAATTATTAATGTAATGACGCTCTTTGGAGCGGGAGCGATTCGGCCATCGAAAAAAATCTCGCTCGTCGTTCATTTGGAAGCCTGGAATCCGAATAAACAATACGATCGGCTTGGGCTTGATGAAGATCGTGTGAAAATTTTAGATACGGAATTGACGAAATTAACGATCCCAGTTCGGCCGGGGCGGAACCTCTCGGTCATCGTTGAAGTCGCAGCGATGAACTTCCGCTTGAAGCGGATGGGGGTCAATGCTGCGCAGCAGTTTTCTGATCGCTTGTCCGATGTGATTGATGACGAAACGTTTGACGACTTTTAAACGAATGCGGAGGGAAAAACAATGGAAACAGAAATCGTGCCGCTTGACCGGGTGGCCCTTCAATTGGGGCCGATTTCAATTTATTGGTATGGGGTGATTATTGCAGCAGGGGTTATCCTTGCATTGATTTTAGCCAATCGAGAAGGAAAACGGCTTGATTTGCCGAAAGATACCTTTACGGATTTGCTTATGTGGGCTGTGCCGTTTGCTCTTATCGGGGCCAGGGCGTACTATGTCATCTTTGAATGGGACGCGTATAAACATAACCCTGTGAAAGTTTTTGCGATTTGGGAAGGCGGCATCGCGATTCACGGCGCATTAATTGGCGCGGTTGCGACTGCGGTTGTGTTTGCGAGATTAAAAGGTTTGTCGTTTTGGAAATTGGCGGACATTGCTGCACCGAGTGTTCTGCTTGGGCAGGCGATTGGCCGCTGGGGCAATTTTATGAATCAGGAAGCCCATGGAGGCCCTGTTACGCGGGAATTTCTTGAAGGCTTGATGCTGCCAGATTTCATTATTAATCAAATGTATATTGACGGAACGTATTATCATCCGACGTTTTTATATGAATCGCTATGGAGTCTTGCAGGCGTGATTGTTTTGCTATTGCTGCGCCGGGTGAATTTGCGCCGGGGTGAAATGTTTTTAACGTATGTGATCTGGTATTCATTCGGCCGCTTTTTTGTGGAAGGGCTGCGGACAGACAGCTTGATGCTCGGAGACACATCCATTCGCATGGCGCAAGTCGTTTCGATCGCCGCCATTGCCGTTGCGGTGCTCCTCATCATCATAAGAAGACAGCGCGGCTATGCAAACAAACGCTATGCCGATAAAACGAACAAGCCGTAAGAAAAAAGGCTCAGAACGATAATCTTTTAGGAGACCTGGAACCATTTATAATGAATGCGCCTTGTCGTTGTGGCAGGCTTTTTTTGCATCTTTGCAAGGATTG
>CALKAO010000122.1 GCA_937983115.1 uncultured Caryophanales bacterium | reverse complement strand
TACCCTACCTATTTTTTATTGAAAAGACCTTTACACAAAATATTTTACGTCATCCAATTAATAGTAGAACAGAATAGCAAATAGAATTTTTATGAAAAAACACAAACATGAATTCCTTAAGTTTTTAGGGAGTTTTGATTTACGGGGTTTTCAAGAGAGTATGAAGTATTTTTACCGAATATTTTAAATAATATAAATTAATTGAATAAAGGAGGGGTAAAGAAAATCAATGCAGCAGTTAAGTTTTTTGCCATGTCGGTTGGCTGGCTAATGAATCAATGGAATCGCAAAGATTATTCATTTGGCTGTTGTCAAGGAAACTTTGGATAACAGGGAGTGGCGGTATGGAAAAAAATTTGGTTGTAAAAGAAATTCATTATTATGGTTTTGTTGTTTTACTTGGCATGCTTTTAGTTTTTGTTCTTATCCCGTTAGGAATTCAAGACGGTGAGCCGCGATTATTTCCATACATATACTCTATCGGCTTAATTGTTGTTGCCGGCTTTAAGTTATTAAATATTTTTTTAACGAAAAAAGGGAAAATTTTTAAATTTGGGATATCGGTTTTGAAGTATGTGGCGTTGAGCTTTTTTATTTATTTCGTTTATTCTTTTTTAATTCAGTATGTCGGTTTTTTTGCTGCGTCAGCTTTGTTTATTTTATTTTTCAGCCGTTATTTGGGTGAAAGCTGGAAACTGTCACTGATTTTATGCATTGCACTGCCTGCATCTATTTATGTCTTATTTACCAGGCTGCTGTCGTTGTATTTTCCAGAAGGAATTATTTTTTGAAATTTTAAGGAGTTGATGTTGCCGAATGTTCGGACAAATAGCAGAAGGTTTTATTGCGATGTTTACTCCTTTAACCATAATTTTAGCGTCTGTTGGAGTGATTGCCGGCACAATATTAGGCGCGATACCTGGATTAACTGCCACAATGGGAATCGCTTTAATTTTGCCGGTGACTTTTTATTTGGATCCAGTCGCTGGGATTGTGATGTTAACGGCAATGTATAAAGGAGGATTGTTCGGCGGAAGCATATCAGCGATTATGTTCAATGCACCGGGGACTCCTGCAGCAGCAGCAACCGCCGCAGATGGCTATGCTTTAAAAAATAAGGGTTATCCTAGAAAGGCAATTCGAACAGCATTAATCGCTTCAACGATGGGGGATATGTTAGGCAATTTAGTTTTAATGTTTAGCGCTGCAACGATTGCCTCAATCGCTTTGCGATTTGGTCCAGCAGAATACACCATGTTAATTTTATTTGCATTAGTGCTTATTGTAACAGTTTCGCAAGGTACGATAGCGAAAAGTATGATTTCGGTATTAATCGGTTTGTTGCTCGCTACGATAAATGCTGATCCGGTAACTTCAATTCCCCGATTAAATTTTGGCTTAGTCGACCTTTCCGGCGGCATTAGTATTATCGCTTTAGTCATTGGTTTGTTAGCGGTATCGGAAGTTTTTTCTACGATTGAACAGCATTTTCGCCAAAAATATAAGCCTGATCCCAAACAGAAAATTGAGGAGGATCATAATAAAGCAATATCAAAAAAAGATGACAATGTTACTTTTAAAGGATTATTTGAAATTAAACGAACGTTATTCCGTTCAGCTGGCATCGGAACAGCAATCGGAGCTTTGCCTGGTTTAGGCCCAGTGACTGCAGCTTTTGTGGGATATGGCCAAGCGCTTAAAAAATCAAAAAATCGAAAAAACTTTGGGAAGGGCGAACCGGAAGGAATTGCTGCTGCAGAAGCTGCAAACAGCGGTGTTGCAAGTGCAAATTTGATTCCGTTAGTTACATTGGGAATTCCGGGAGATGCAGAAGCTGCGATTATTTTTGGAGCATTGATCATTCACGGGATCGTACCGGGGCCGCGCATTTTTGAGACAAATGGAACGATTATTTATGGGATTTTCGCCGGCATGTTGATGGCTTCCGTTATAAATCTGCTTTTTAATTGGTATGCTTCGAATATTTATCGTAGAATTTCATTTATTCGTCCGACTGTTTTGGCGCCTATTATTCTTGTTTTATGTATTGCTGGCACGTATGGGTACAGTCAAGCTGCATTTGACATTTTTGTCATGTTTATTTTTGGTTTGCTCGGTTATCTATTAAAGAAAATTGAAGTTCCCCTTGTAGGAATTATTATTGGGTTTGTGTTAGGCCCGACATTAGAAACTTCATTCCGCCAGGTCTTAGTTGTTGCTGATGGAAATTTTATGCTTTTCTTTACGCAGCCGATATCACTTGCTCTGTTTTTACTCACATTAATGATTGTTATCAATACAATTTTTAGAATATTAAGAGCAAAGAAAACAGCATAAGCCATCATTTAGAGAATATAGAAAGGGTGGAAGGCATGAAAAATTTTCATTTGAGGATTTTTTTTGCAGCACTTGGTTTATTGGTTGTTTTAGCTGGTTGCGGGGTAAGTTCTTCTGGTTCAGGCGATGGGTCTGACTATCCTAGGAAGGCAGTCACCCTTATGCTTCCTTACGGTGCGGGAGGCCCGACAGATTTGTTTTTTAGAGAATTTGCGAGAATTGCTGAAGAGCATTTGGGACAAAAAATTATTATACGGAATGAAACCGGCGGCGGCGGATTGACAATGTATTCGAGGCTTGCGAAAGCAAAACCAGACGGTTATACAATGGCTGCTGGAATGGGGACGACATTATATTCGATTAACCCCCATCTTGAGCTCATGGATAATCAGCCAGAAGACTTTGATTTGATTTCAAGTATTTTTGAATACCAGCATATAATCGCGGCATCCACTGATGCTCCCTATCAAACTTTTGAAGAATTCATTGAATATTCAAAAGAAAATCATGTTCGAATTGCTTCGCCTGCGCTTACGAACAATATTTTCGCTGAGTTGATTAATAAAGAAGAAAATTATGAATTAAAGTGGGATATTATAAGCTACGATAGTGGCGCTGAAGCTGCTGCAGCCGTGCTTGGAGGCCATGCCGATATAGTTATTGACGCTCCTTCTGCGATGCTCGGCTCGGAAGAAGCAGGAGATTTAAATTTCTTGGTTGTATTGCCCGAAAATAAAATGTCCACCCACCCAGATGTTCCTACGCTAAATGAATTTTATGATTTGTCCATGAGCGCAATGATTGGCATAGGAGGGCCGGCTGGCTTGCCGGATGAAGTCATTGAGAAATGGGATGAAGTGATTGAGAAAACACTAAAAGATCCTGAACTTATTAAATTTGCAGAAAACAATAACTATACAATTGTAAAGAAAAGTAAAGAAGAAGTTCAAGAGTACTTTGATAATCAAAGAGAACAATTTGGCCAAGTCATCGACAGAGTGGTAGAAAAACAAAATTGATAAATAAAGAGTGCACAAGTACAACAGTTTGCATGCTGCTGCACTTGAATTTCTTATAATTAGGGTTCAATAAGATTTCATTTTTGCTTGGGAGGAATCTTCATGGCGTTAAAAGAGGGCGCTATCTTGTGGAGACCGTCGGAAGAAATGGTGGAAAATGCTGAAATCACAAAGTTTATGTCGTGGATAAAAAGAGAAAAAAATATCATATGCAAAACGTATGAAGAACTTTGGGAATGGTCGGTAACAGATCTCGAAAGATTTTGGGAAAGCATTTGGGAATATTTTCAAATTAAATCGTCAGCCCAGTATGACACTGTGCTGACGAGCTATTCTATGCCAGGAGCCAAGTGGTTCCCTGGAGCAAAATTAAATTATGCCGAACACATTTTTAGAAAAGCTAAAAAAGGAGAAACAGCCATTTACTTTCAATCGGAGATTTCGCCCTATACTGAAATGAGTTGGGATGAATTGATGAAAAAAACGGCATCTGTTGCTTTTAATTTTAAAAAAATGGGTGTACAGCCCGGCGATCGTGTCGTTGGTTATTTGCCAAACATTCCAGAAACCGTGATTTTTTTTCTTGCTGCTGCAAGTATTGGGGCGATTTGGTCAAGCTGCGCTCCGGAATTTGGAAAAGCAAGCGCGTTGAGCAGGTTTCAACAGATCAAACCGAAAGTTTTTATTGCGGCAGACGGATATCAATATAATGGAAAAGCTTATAATAAAATGCCTGCGATTCAAGAAATTGAAGCTGAATTGCCGAGTATAGAGAAAACGATTATTGTTCCTTATCTAAACAAAGATGTTGACCCGGATCAGCTGCGAAATGGAATCATATGGGATGGCCTTTTGCATGATTCTGAAGAGATTCAATTTGAACAGGTTCCTTTTGAACATCCGCTATGGATTGTGTATTCATCGGGCACAACAGGGCTTCCAAAGTCGATGGTTCATGGACATGGCGGGATTCTCCTAAATCAATATGTTACGTTAAGTTTGCAAGGGAATCTTAAGGAACAAGATCGGCATTTTTATTACACGACTACAGGCTGGATTGTCTGGAATAATTTAATTAGCGCTTTGCTGACAGGAGCTGGAATCGTTCTTTATGACGGAAGTCCAAGTTATCCCGATTTGTCGGTTCTCTGGCGGTTGGCAGAGAAAACAAGAGCAACTTCATTTGGAGCCAGTCCAGCTTACATTATGCAATGCATGAAAGCAAATATGGCACCCGGCGAAATTTTTGATTTAACTCATTTGAAGAAATTCAGCTGCACGGGATCGCCATTATCTGGTGAGGCTTTTCAATGGATTTATAAAAATGTAAAACAAGATATATGGCTTGCTCCTGTAAGCGGCGGAACGGATGTTTGCGGACCAATCGTTGGCGCCAGTCCGATTACTCCAGTTTATTTGGCAGAAATGTCTTGCCGCTGTTTAGGTGTAAGTGTTTATTCTTATGATGATGATGGAAATCAGCTTGTGAATGAGATGGGAGAAATGGTGATTACGAAGCCTATGCCTTCAATGCCTGTTTTTTTCTGGAATGATCCTGATGGCGAGAGGTATCGAAACAGTTACTTTGATAAGTTTCCCGGAATTTGGCGGCATGGAGATCTTCTGGAAATTACCGACAGGGGTTCCGCTATCATTTATGGGCGTTCCGATGCAACGATAAATCGTATGGGAATTAGAGCGGGTTCGAGCGAAATTTATAGTGCGGTTGAATCGATGCCTGAAATTTTAGATAGTCTTGTTGTAGATCTGAGTGGATTAAAGCGCAAAGCATACATGCCTCTTTTTGTCGTGTTGCGTGAAGGCTGCGAATTGACAGATGAAATGAAAACGAAAATAAATAATAAAATCAGAGATGAAGTTTCTCCTCGCCATGTGCCGGATGATATTTATGCGGTTCCGTCGATTCCAATGACTTTAAGCGGCAAGAAAATGGAAATTCCAGTGCGGAAAATTCTCCAAGGCGAATCCGTGGAGCAGGCGGCTAATGTGGATAATATGCAAAATCCTGAATCGGTTCATTTTTTTGTGAAATTTGCTGAATCACTTAAATTAACATAATTGAATTGATTGTAGAAAAAATGAGTGCGCCATTGAATGAATTCTACAGATAGTAAATCGATGATTTTCAAATATTTGCGCCGGTTTTTTGAATCAAGAATGTTCATCTCCATTTTCAAGGGATCCTATTTTCCTTTGGCGGTTTTTACCTTATGAAATCATTTAAGTTGTACAGGAAACAAGCTGTATAAATTTTATGCAATATCATTCTGCCGCAATTTTTTAGCATATTCAGCGGACAAACATGATATAATTGGAACGATGAAGCGAGGCTTTCATTCCATTCATTTTGAAACAAGCTTGGTCCAATTCATTGGAATACTGAATGACAGTGGGGAGTTAAACATATGGAGTGGAGAAATATTTATCGTGGGCTCTTGATGGGGATTGCCGATTTAATTCCTGGGGTAAGCGGCGGAACGATCGCATTTTTGCTTGGCATTTATGAGCGTTTGTTAGCGGCCATCAGCGGTTTTTTCAGCCGCGAGTGGAAAAAGCACATCGGTTTTTTGCTGCCGTTGGCTATCGGGATCGGTACAGGATTATTATTATTTAGTTCCTTGATTCATTATTTATTGGAACACCATTATGAACCGATGCAGTTTTTTTTCATGGGCTTGATCATTGGAGTCCTTCCATTTTTATTGCAGCAGGCAGATGTCCAGAGAAATTTTCGTTTCAGCCATTTTATATGGATGATCATTTTTGCCATTTTGCTCGCTTCCCTTGGATTTGTGAAGCCGATTACTGCAAGCGCCCCCATCACATCAATAAATGCAGCAACGGGAATCGGCCTTTTTTTTTCTGGTTGGGCGGCAAGCATGGCGATGTTAATGCCTGGAATCAGCGGTTCGTTTATCCTGTTGATTCTCGGCGTGTATACGACAGCGATTCATGCTTTGTCAACGTTGAATCTGCCGATCATAGCCGTTATCGGATCTGGGGTTATTGTTGGTTTTGTCGTAAGCAGCAAAGGCATTCGCTGCATTCTTCATCGCTATCCGGTCATGACTTATGCCATGATTATTGGATTGATTAGCGGTTCAATTTTTGTTATTTTTCCTGGCATTCCTAACGGCAACACGATGGTCGTCTGTTTTATTACGTTTTTAACCGGTTTGGCCCTTTCATTTTTGCTCAGCAAGATGGGTTCAGTGCATGCCGGGTAGGCAAAGGAATGAAGAAGGTGCACAAAGTCAGTGCAAAAAGCATTGACTTTTTTTTCTTTTAGGAATAATTCGATCGATCGATTGATATATTTTTAGTGAAAGGCTGTACCCATTAATAAATTTAAGGAGGCTAAATAGTATGGTTAATAAAATTTAATTTTGAACGGTTGATGGATGTGCTGGCAACAGAAGAAAAAATTATTCAAGCATCGTTAAGCTTGTTTGCAAGAAAAGGGTTTGAAGCGACAAGCATCCGCGATATTGCGAATGAAGCAAAGATCAATACGTCTACATTGTATTACTATATTAATAATAAAGAAGACATTTTAATCGGCATCATGAAGAGCGGTTTGGAAAGATTAATTGCTTATGGCAGTGAAATGATTGATGGGCTTGAATCGCCTGTCGAGCGGATTGCAAGTTTAGTTCAGCTGCACGTTATGGCGCATGGCGTCAATCGATTGTCTGCATTAGTGACAGATACAGAATTTAGGGCTTTGCATGGAGCCAATAAAGAGAAAGTAAGAAAGCTGCGAAAACAGTATGAAATGCTTTGGAGCCATGTGATTAAAGAAGGGATTCGGAATCGGCTGTTTCCCAATATAAGAGACGAAAAAATCGCAACTTTCGCAATATTGGAAATGTGCACAGGTGTTGTTCATTGGTATTCTCCAAATGGAAGACTGTCATTGCTTGAAATCAGCCGACATTTTGCGGATATGGTTTTAAATTTGCTGGGCGCTGAAATGAATGGAAAAAAAGTTCAAGTCAATGATTTAATGCTTCCTGATCCGACGAAATATTATGATCCGGAGCGCATTGAGTACGACATCAATTTGGAGGTTTTAAAAAAGTGAAAATCATAGATGCGCGGATAAGGCTGCCGCATGAGTTCCGTCCGCCTGTAGAGGGAGTGGATCTAAGCATCTATCATTCCCAATATGATCAAGTGTTAAATGTATCGGAAAATCGCGAACGAACGTTTGAAGATTTAAAACAGGATATGAAAAAAGCGAATATCGAACACGGCATTATCCATGCGGAATATGAATATGGCGATCACGCAGACGTATTAAATGAACGCGTTGCCCAACTGGCGATGAAGGAGCCAGATTTATTTTCGGGTTTCGGGACCATTTCGATGGATAATCTTCAGCCAGCCAAAGCGAATAAACAGTTGGAACAAGTGAAAAAATTTGGATTGTTGGGCATCAATATTCAACCTTCTTTTTTTAACATACCCATTGATCATAAAAAACTTTATGCTGTGTATTCCAAAGCTGAAGAGCTCGGATTGATTGTAGCGATACACACAGGGGTCAATTATTCAACTGCACATCCCCTAAAATACGAGCACCCGCTTTTGCTGGATCAAGTCGCATGCGATTTTCCGAATTTAATCATTATCGCTTGCCATGCATCGTGGCCATGGGTGCCTGAAATTGCAGCTCTCGCACGAAAACATCCGAATCTGTATTTGGATTTTGGCGGTTTGGCGCCAAAATATATTGGCGTTCCCGGTTCGGGATGGGACGTTTTATACAAGTTTATGAATAATCTTCTGTCAGACCAATTGCTTTTTGCGACAGATTGGCCGGTATTTTCAATGGAAAGAGCCGTGAATGAATGGAAAGGTTTAAAATTGAAAAAAGAAGCGCTGGAAAAAATTTTAGGAGGAAACGCCATGCAGTTAATCAAGAAGACGAAGGAAGGACTGGCAAGCCGATGACGGATGGCAAACATACGGTTGAGTATGAGCTGAAAGGAGAAGTCGCTCGGATTTATCTGAATCGTCCCCACCGCTTAAATGCTGTCATTCCCCAGCTTGTGGAGGAATTGGTATTTGCGCTCGACCGGGCAGAACGCGATCAGGCAAAGGCAGCCATTTTGTCTGGGAGAGGGAGAGCTTTTTGCTCCGGGCATGATTTAAAATTCAATCAAAAAGAAGAAACGGAATCTGAAAAAAGAGCTCGCCTTCAAAAAGTGCAAGACATTACTCGAAAAATTCGGCAGGCGCCTTTTCCGTATATTGCTGCTGTCCATGGATATGCTCTTGGGGCAGGATGTGAATTCGCGCTTTGCTGCGACTTGGTTATTGCGGAAAAAAATGCAAAATTCGGCTTTCCTGAAGTTGGTGTCGGTTTAAGTGTGACGGGCGGGATTTCACATATTCTCCCGAAAGCGGTTGGTTTAGTAAAATCAAAAGAGCTGCTCTTTTTAGGCGAAAAGATTGCTGCATCGGAAGCAAAACAATTGGGCTTAATTAATTTTGTCGTGGATTCAGATGAATTGGAAACGGCTTCGCTTGAGCTGGCGAATCGGCTCGCTTCGTTGTCGCAGCCTGCTTTGTCCCGGGCAAAATTTATTTTAAACAATGGGTCTCAAATGAGCATGGAAAGTGCTTTAGAAATGGAAATCGAACATGTTTTATCGACTACATCTTCTGAAGAAGCCTTGAAGGCTGCTGAAGACTTTAGGGCTAAAAAGTAATTTTAAGAAAGGGGATGTACGATGCCTCAAATGAAAAAACAAGAAGTGTTGGATTTAACAAAAGTTGAAGATATTAAGGCATTAACTGAAAGAGCTGCGGCGCTCTGGGGCGATCGCGTTGGTTTAGTTTTTGATGAATTTCAAGAGCAGCTTACGTTTTATGAAATAAATGTCCGGTCAAATGCAATTGCAAATGTGCTGCTTCAATTAGGAATCAATCAAGGCGAACGAGTTGCGGTCATGCTGAAAAACCGGCCTGAGTTTCCCTTAACTTGGCTCGCTTTAGGAAAAATTGGCGCGGTAATGGTTCCCGTTAATGTTTACTACAAAGAATTTGATGCTGAGTATTTGCTGGAACATTCAGAAGCAAAAATCGTGGTCGCTTCATCTGAGTTCATCCCGCTGTTAAAAAAGCTAAAAAGCAAACTTAACAGCTTAAAGCAAATCATTTCAGTAGATGAAAGCGGCGATCCTGATATTCAATCTTTTTCAGAGCTTTGCCAACATGCGTCAACCGATGCACCGGACATTTCAGTCTATCCTGAAACGCTTATTAACATCCAATATACTTCTGGCACAACCGGCCGCCCCAAAGGCTGTATGCTCACACACCATTATTGGCTGCAGATTGGCAAAAAGAACGTTTTGCAGAAGCATCCAAAACTCAATGAAAAAGACATTATGTTGACTGCACAGCCGTTTTATTACATGGATCCGCAATGGAATGTCATATCGGCGTTAGGATCGGGTGCAAAATTGGTTGTTTTGGATCGTTTTCATCCCTCCACTTTTTGGGAAAAGGTGCGCGAATACAAAGTTACCTTTTTTTACTGTTTGGGAGTCATGCCTGTATTAATGTTGAAAATGCCCAAATCGCCTGAAGATCGGAATAATCATGTCAGGCATATTTCTTGTTCGGCAATTCCTGTTCATCTTCATAAGGAACTTGAAGAGAGATGGGGCGCCCCATGGTATGAAACGTTTGGCATGACTGAAACCGGCGGGGACATTTCGGTTACGCAAGAGGAACATGACGAATTGGTCGGTACAGGATGCATTGGAAGGCCGAATGAGCATAGAGAAGCCAAAATCGTGAATGAAAATGGCGAAGTTGTGCCAAGAGGCGAAATTGGGGAACTCGTCTTGCGGGGTACAGGGATGATGGAAGGATATTTTAAAAATCCGGAAGCTACGAGAGAAGCGTTTCGAAATGGCTATTTTCATACCGGAGATTTGGCGTACATGGATGAAAAAGGCTTAATTTATTATGTGGGCCGGAAAAAAGAAATGATTCGCCGCAGCGGTGAAAATATATCGGCTACCGAAGTTGAGGATGCCATCAAGCTTCATCCGGATGTGAAATATGTTGCAGTCATTCCGGTGCCGGATGAAATAAGAGGTGAAGAAGTTAAAGCGTATGTTGTGCTGCAGGAGGGCGTTAAGGAATCAAAAAAAGCGATTGAAAAGATCATATCGTTTTGTGGTGACAAGCTGGCTTATTTTAAAATTCCCAGATACTGGGAAATTCGGGGCGACCTTCCGCGAACTCCTTCAGAACGCGTGGCTAAACATAAACTGCGCGATGAGAAAGAAGATTTAAGAATGGACTCGTATGATCGCGTGGATAACATTTGGAGAGTCAGCCAGAAATGATTGAGATAAAAAACTTATCGAAGCATTTTGGGGATGTCGCTGCCGTTCAAAATGTTGATTTAAGCGTTGATGAAGGAGAGTTTGTCACAATTTTGGGGCCAAGCGGTTCTGGGAAAACAACGCTGCTCACTTTAATTGCAGGCTTTGAAGATCCGACATCAGGAGAAATTTTTATAAATGGCAAAAATGTAAATGGATTGCCGACGAATAAAAGGAATATCGGGCTGGTGTTTCAAAGCTATGCGCTTTTTCCGCATATGACCGTTTTTGAAAATGTTGCTTTTCCTTTGTCCGTACGCCGTTTTTCAAAAGAAAAAATCAGAACAAAAGTAAGTGAAGCATTAGAAAAAGTCAGACTTGAAGCTTTTTCCCACAGACGAATTCATGAGCTTTCCGGAGGGCAGCAGCAGCGGGTTGCTTTAGCGAGGGCGTTTGTCTTTGAGCCATCCATTTTATTATTGGATGAACCGATGGCAGCATTGGATCGCAAGCTCAGGCAAGAGCTGCAAATCGAGTTAAGAGAGCTTCAACGCTCCCTGGAGATTACAACGATTGCAGTCACGCATGATCAGGAAGAGGCGCTTACGATGTCAGATCGAATTTTGATATTAAATCACGGGAGCATCGAACAATATGGTAAACCGCAAGAATTGTACCGCCAGCCTGCAAATAAATTTGTTGCCAGTTTTTTAGGAAGCGGAAACTTTTTTGAGGGAGAAATGAAAATTGAAAATGGCAGCGAGAGATTTATTTGCCGGAATGGCGAAATCATTGAATGCAGCGGCTCGGGATTAGCCAATCATGAAAAAGGCCTTCTCATGATAAGGCCTGAATATATTCAGTTAAATTCAAAGCGAGCCAATGCCGCTGGCATTCCAGGTGTGATAAAGTCCTTCATTTATTTAGGAAGCAGCACACGGTATCTTGTCGAAATATCGGACAATGAACAAGTCCTTGTGACTGATTCCAGTTATGATATCAGATTTCAAGAAGGCGATGAAGTGGTCTTATCCTGGGATCCAAAAGTGAATTGGTTTTTGAAGGATAATGAGGAAGATAAGAAAGATGGGATCTATGAAAATGCCATTTAATCAGGGGGGTTAGCGGTGAATAAGACGGCGTTGTTTAAAACTTCCATATTATTAATATTCCTAATATTTCTAACTTTATCAGGCTGTGATGATTCTACATCGAGGATGGATTCGGATCAACCGCCGGAAGAACCATCATCGAGTGCGGAGCTTGATTCTTCGGTCACGCTTCGAGTTCTTGAAGCAGGCGGCGAATCTGGCGAATATTTTGAAGAAGCGTATATTAAGCCGTTCACTGAAAAAACGGGCATTCAAGTCATTCGTGAAAGCCCGGCTGAATTCGGAAAACTTCAGGCCATGGTTGAGTCCGGCCAGCACACCTATGATTTAGTCGAACTTGGCGCTACCAATCTTTATCGAGCGGTTGAAATGGGTCTCGTGGAAAAACTGGACTGGGATTTAATTGATCCTGAGCCTTTAACTGAGGAAGGCCAGCATCCCTATGGAGTAGGCTATCAATATTTTTCGACGATTATGGCATGGAACGGAGACAAAGAATTAACTTCATGGGCTGATTTTTGGGATGTCGAGAAATTTCCAGGAAAACGATCTTTATCCGATAGGCCGGAATACACCCTCCCGGTAGCATTATTAGCGGATGGCGTCCCAAAAGAAGAATTGTATCCGTTAGATTTAGACCGTGCATTTGAAAGTTTGGAAAAGATTAAAGATCACGTTGCTGTTTGGTGGAATTCAGGTTCGCAGCCCTACCAGCTTCTGCTGGACGGCGAAGTGGATTACGTTTCCGTATGGTCAGGAAGAGTAGCCGGAAATGACGATAACATCGGATATACCTATAATGAAGGGCTGCTGGCGCTGTCTTATATGGTCATTCCAAAAGGCGCTAAACATATTAAAGAAACTTCTGCATTGCTTCATGAAATGACAGTGGCTGAAAATCAGGCGCGCGCAATAGAGATTTTGCCTTATACAGGGCCGAGCAAATCCATTGATCAATATTTGCCGAAAGATCGGCTCCACGAGTTCCCGAGCAGTGATGAAAACTATGAAAAACAAGTTCTTTTCGATCCGCAATGGTGGGTGGAAAACGGAAAAGAAGTGGATGAAAGATGGCAGAAGTTTAAGATGGGGCTGAATTGAGAAGGGTGAGTGAAAAGGAGGTTTCGCGCATGAGGTTCGCTGTTTTTAGAAAAAAGGGATCTTTGCTTTTCGGATTGTTAGCCGGGCTGCTGCTGTTATTCTCGGGCTGCAGCTCGTCTTCCAGCAGTGGCACAGAAACAGACAGCCAAGAAGATGGAAATGGCCTTGACAGTTCGGTAACATTAACGATTTTAGAGGCAGGCGGAGAATCCGGAGAGTATTTTGAAGAAGGCTTTATTAAGCCGTTTACTGAAAAAACCGGAATTAAAGTGCTCCGTGAAAATCCTACGGAGCTTGGCAAGCTTCAGGCGATGGTTGAATCGGGCCAAAGCACTTACAATTTAGTCGAGCTAAGTTCTGGAAATGTGCATCAAGCGCTCAGTAAAGGCTTGATTCAGGAAATTGATTGGGATTTGGTGGATCCTGATCCCTTAAATGAAGAAGGGATGCTGCCTTATGCCGTAGGATATCAATATTATTCGACAATCATGGCTTGGAATGAAGAGGGCGAAGAATTGGAGTCATGGGCCGATTTCTGGGATGTTGAGAGATTTCCAGGCAAGCGATCGCTTCCAGATTTTCCTGTTTTTTCGCTGCCCATTGCGCTCTTAGCCGATGGCGTTCCAAAAGACGAACTTTATCCGCTTGATATTGATCGAGCTTTTGAAAGTTTGGAAAAAATTAAAGATCATGTCTCTGTATGGTGGACATCTGGATCGCAGCCGCCCCAGCTGCTCATGGATGGAGAAGTGGCCTATGCAGCAACTTGGTCTGGAAGGGTTGTCGGAAACAATGACAATATCGGATATACGTTTAATGAAGGATTGCTCGATTTATCCTATTTCGTTATCCCTAAAGGGGCGAAAAATCTGAAAGAGACGCACGCATTAATTCATGAGATGACGCTTGCTGAAAATCAGGCGCGGGCTGCAGAAGTGCTGCCTTATTCCGGTCCGAACAAGGAATTGACATCGCTGCTGCCGCAAGACAGACTCGATGATTTTCCGAGCAGTGAAGCAAACTATGACAAGCAAAGTTTAAATGATCCGCAATGGTGGTTTGAAAACAGCAAAGAAGTGGAGGAGCGTTGGCAATTGTTTAAACTGAGCATTCAATGAGCTTTCAAGGGCAGATATCAATCTTGATCTGCCCTTTGCGCAATAAAGGAGTTGAAACGGATGAAAACGCTTTTGAAAAATTGGCCAAAAGGTTTAAGCTATGCTTTGCCATTGCTAATTCTAATGATTATCGCTTTTAACATTCCGTTATTTTTAATCTTGATGCGAAGTTTTTTTAATCCAAAGCCGACTTTGGAACATTACGTCTATCTTATCGAAAACCCGGTTTACCTTGAAATTCTTGGCAGCACGTTCCGGATTGCCATCATTGTTACGATTTTGGCAATTCTTTTAGGATACCCGCTTGCATATTGGATGACGCGATTGTCGAGAAAATTTCAGCTGCTCATCGTCACTGTCGTTGTCATGTCATTTTTGGTGAGCATCCTGATTCGCACGTATGCCTGGATTGTCATTTTGGGAAATAATGGCATTGTAAACCGAACATTGATTGAGCTGGGCGTGACAGGGAGTCCGCTGCAATTAATTTACAATAACATGGGAGTGACGCTGGGCACGATTAACGTTTTGCTTCCTTTTATGGTGCTTCCTCTTTACGCAGCGATGTTGAAATTCGATCACCGGTTAATTCAGGCTGCATCATCTTTAGGTTCAACCCCTTTGACCGCTTTTTTCAAAATTTATTTTCCTTTGACGCTGCCATCATTATTATCGAGTTCAATTCTTGTTTTCATATTGACGCTCGGTTTCTTTATTACACCGGCGATTCTTGGCGGCGGTCAAGTGCAAATGATCGCCACCATTCTCGATACGTTAATCAATCGCTTGGCGGATTGGGAATTGGCATCAGCCATATCAACGATTTTATTAGCAACGACACTTGTTTTGTATGCCATTTATAGAAAAATGGGAGGGATGGTGCGATGAAGAAACGGCAGACAAAGCGGAAAAGAAAATTTCATCCATGGCAGATTTTTCTTTCCATTTTTTCTGTGGCTGTCGTTTTGTTTTTATTTTTGCCGATTGTCATCGTCATTCCGATGTCATTCTCCAGTGCGAGTTCACTTCAGTTTCCTCCTCCGGGCTTTTCATTGCGCTGGTATGAATCATTTTTCGGAAATGCGGCTTGGATGGAAGCGGCTAAAACTTCGTTCATCGTTTCCACATCAGCGAGCATCATTGCTCTCATTTTAGGAGGATTCGCTTCATATGGTTTGGCAAAAAGCGACTTTCGCGGAAAAAATCTCATCTTAGGGAATTTTATTGCGCCGATGATTATTCCGACGATCATAACAGGTGTAGCGCTTTATATCGTTTTTGCGCAAATCGGCATATTGGGATCGCTGCCGGGATTGATTCTCGGGCATACGCTGCTCATCGTTCCTTATATTGTTCTTATCACGCTGCCGATGTTTGAGTCATTTGACAAGCGCATCGAATTGGCAGCGAGAAGCTTGGGAGCGAATTGGCTGATGATCGTCCGCCGCATTATCGTTCCGATTATTTTTCCTAGTTTATTGGCGTCATGGCTGTTTGCGTTTATCATAAGTTTTGATGAGCTGATTGTCACGATTTTTTTAGCAGGAGCGTATAATACGCTTCCTAAAAAAATGTTCAATGAACTCGTTCTGCAAATCAATCCAACCATCACGGCGATTTCGACACTTTTAATCGCGCTGACAGCCGTCTTTATGATCATCGTTGCTTTCATTATGAATAAAATCGCGAAGAGCGGCACGAAAATTAATATCGGCAAGTGATCGGGATGCCTAACCTTGTTTGGATAAATGCATTGAAATTTGATGAAAACGATAGATAAAAATCAGCCTGTTAGGCGATAAAAGCTTAGAAAAAAGCCAGTGCAAAAAGCATTGACTTTTTTTCTTTTTTGTTATACTGTATATATAAATATAAACAGTATAACAGTGTGAGGGGAGTTCATAATGGAAACTTGGAAAAAAGCATGTTCGCTCGCGAGTTTTGAATTAAAGGCGTCATGGAAAAGCATCTTTACATTTGCCATTGCTCTTGTCGTTGTTGTCATGCTCATTGCTCCGATATTTTCCGAGATGGGGCAGCAGCTTAAATTTTTTTATGACTTGATGTTTTTAATGATTTTTATCGTGCTTCCCAGTTGGCTGAGGAAAAAAGAATTTCAATACCAGAAAATCGGCGAAGAAACATGGGGGGCTCCCTATTTCATCTTTCTTCATCAAATGGCGATTCCGAAAGAGATTTTGCTTAAAAGCAGGTTTGTGAATTACTATTGCTTTGCCATTCCGTTTCACGTTCTTTTTTTTGTATTGCTGTTTATTTTTTCAGAAGCGCGAAACGCTTATTCATTCGGAGAATACATTGTTTTTTCATTGATTTGGATTTGTTTTGGGATTTATGCCGGATCGCTCATGCCTGCAAGTGACACAGGCGATGTGATCTCTAATCTCAGGCTGGCAATTTATACGATTTTGATCTTATTGGGCATAGGCGGTTTATTCTTTTTCATTCATTTCATCCTTGGAGCCGAAGGAATCGTTTTTTGGTCTTTGAAAGCCGCAAAGCGCTGGCCGCTTTTAGCGAGCGTTCTTTCAGTGCTGCTTGCGATTGCTGGAGTGAAATATTGGCTTCACTATGCAGCAAAAAATATGCAGAAAATCGATTATTTTAAATAAGGGTGTGCGGAAAGTGAGGGCTGCATAATGAAATTGCCGATTCAATTGTCAAAAGAGAACCCAGCGCCAATTTATCATCAAATTGAAGAACAGATGAAAGCATTAATCGCAAGCGGCCAGCTGCCTGCCGGCACGCTTTTGCCTTCGATTCGTTCATTGTCCAAAGAATTGGAAGTCAGTGTGATTACGACGAGGCGGGCTTATCAAAATTTAGAATATGAAGGGTTTATTCGAACCATTCAAGGCAAAGGGACGTTTGTTGCGGAGATCGATGCATCATTAAAAAAAGAAGTGAAGGTGTCTGCTGTGAAACAAGCGATCGAAAAGGCAGTCGAAACTGCGATTCGCCATGACTATACATTGGAAGAGATCGAAAAAATGTTTCTTGATGTGTTGAATGGATTAAAAGCTAAAGGAGGAAAAGCGGATGAATAGTGCTGCTGCGTTAAAAGGCGTGAAGAAAGAAATTGATGATTTCCGGCTCGGTCCGATCGACTTGGAGATTGAAGCGGGTTTCGTTACGGCTTTAGTCGGAAGAAATGGCGCGGGGAAAAGCACGCTTTTGAAAATTTTAATGAATTTAGTCAAGCAGAACGAAGGTTCAGTGGCGTTTTTCGGCCAAACGCTTGACGGGGAATCAGAAGATTGGAAAACGAAAGTTGCCTATATGCCGCAATCGTATCCAGGCCCTCTTCCATTTACAGGCCAGGAGCTGAAAAAATTAACGGCCAATTGGCACCCGCATTGGGATGAACAATGGTTTCAACAGATGGTTGAACATTTTCAAATTCCGCTGGAAAAGAAATTTGAAAAATTGTCGCAAGGAGTGCAGCAAAAGTTAAAGTTTGCGCTGACTGTTGCAAGAAATCCCCAGCTTTTAATTCTTGACGAACCGACGTCGCATGTTGACATCCCTTCAAAGAAGCAAATGATTGATTTCCTGATTGATTGGCTGGAGCAGGAGGATTCCCGGACGATTTTGCTGGCAACGCATCAGGTCGAAGATATCCGAAAGCTGGCTGATTATCTCGTTATATTGGATGATGGCGGCTTTCTTGGAAAATATGACAAAGATGAATTGACGGCTCAATATAAACGGTATTGGATCGAAGGGAATTTGCCGACGGCAACCGTTCCAGGCGAATTGGAACGCGGAAAAGGCGTCATCGCCACAAAGTGTGCAAGGCAGGCTGAAGATTTTTTAAGAAAACGCGGCATCACATGGTCTTCGGCTGTCCCGCTGGAGCTTGACGAGGTGATTTCCATTAAACTAATGAAAAAGAAAAATACGGCTCTGAAAAGCTGAGTGTTTGTTTATCCCCACCGTTGTAAAAGCAGCACAGCGTCACGATGCTCTGTTGGGCAGACAATGTTGAGAAAAAAAGGAAATATGAATTTTTAGCTCGCCGCTGCGCAAACTGAAAGATCGCGTACGCAAAAAAATGGCGGAGAAGTGACGCTTGCTGCTTCATTCTATTTTTTGGTTTTTGAACATCAATTTTCGAGTGACAAGTGTAAAAAAAGCGAAAATTAAGCTGCAAGTACTATCGTCTAAATTTTCAAATCAGTCTGAAATGCCCTCCTGTATTGACTGTAAACGAAGTAAAATGTTGTTAAGCAAAGAATAAGGAGGGTGTTCATTTGGGAGCAGTGGATAGAAAAACGCTAGGTTTTATGTTGTTTTTCAGTTTTTTCGTTGTTTCTATTATTGGAGGTGGGGAAAGCGTTAAAGCGGAAAATAAATTTGAAGTGAGAACACCAGAGGTTATCGGGCCTGTCCCTTCAAAACCTTACGGCGATCCTTCACGAGACTATCCGCAATTTGCCACAACGTTGAATTTAAGCAAATTCGGATATGTCGAAGAAGAATATTTTTTTGAGGGACAAGCCGTGCGGTTTGAGACTCCGGCAATGGCTGACGGGAAGATTCTTTCTGATGGCCATCCTTATAAAACAAGGATGATCGTGCGGCGTCCAATTTCAGAAAAGGATTTTAATGGAACGGTCATTGTAGAGTGGCTGAATGTTACGAGCGGCTATAATTTAGATGCGATGTGGCTGACTTCTTACGAGCATTTCATTAGAGAAGGCTATGCTTATGTAGGTGTGTCCGTTCAACGGGTAGGTGTTCATAGTGAAGGAACAGGCCTTATTTCGTGGAGTCCGGATCGCTACAAAACGCTTGATGTAACGGATGGTGGAAAAATATTGGATGACTCGCTGTCTTATGATATTTTTTCACAGGCGGCGCAAGCGATTCGAAAACCTTCTGAAGTGAATCCGCTAGGAAATTTAAAGCCTAAACGCATCATTGCAACAGGTGCATCACAATCAGAAGGCTATCTCGTGCGGTATCATAACTCCATACACCCGTTGACAGAAATGTTTGACGCTTATTTTTTATATATTGGAACTGGAGGAAAGCTGCGCAGTGATTTATCGCCGAAAGTGTTTAAAGTGAATACGGAGACAGATCTGATTGCATTAGGTGAAGCAGCAGCGAGGCAGCCTGATTCAAATAAACTTCGCACATGGGAAGTTGCTGGCACCTCGCACGTAGGCGGCCATAAAGGTGTGAGTCCGCGCACTGAAATTCTAATGCGTGATGGGCTGCCGATTGCCGACACAACAGTCTGTCATTTGCCGGCGTTGAGTTTGATAAAAACAGGCTATGCGGTGAATGCAGCATTCGATCATCTCGTTCGTTGGATAGCGGAAGGAGTTGAACCTCCTAAAGCTGAGCCGATTAAACTTCGTTCGATATCGCCGAATGTTGTTGTGGAACGGGATCCGTATGGAAACGCTCTTGGAGGCATTCAACTGCCTGATCACGCCGTTCCAACGGCTGTAAATACCGGTATAAATTCAGGGCCAGGATTTTGCTTTTTGTTTGGTTCTCATGAACCTTTTGATGATAAAACATTAAAAATGCTCTATCCAAATCACGGCGTGTATGTTTCAAAAGTCAATCAATCCGTCAATCAAAATTTAAAAGCTGGCTTTATTGTTCAAGAGGATGCAAAAAAAATAAGAGTGGAAGCCGCGCAATCAAATATAGGGAAATAATTGATAAAAACCCACTTTTGAATGTTCAAAAGTGGGTTTATCATGCGGCATGTTTTTCGGCTTATAAGGGACTTCTTATTTTCGAATGGCCAGGTTATGCATGGCTTGTGAAAAATTTGGTATGATTGAATACACGCGCTGCTCGCGTTGTGTTATTGAATTTGTCCGCTTGATAACGATCAATAAAGACCTGCCGTGATATGTCAAGAGAAAAATGATTGAAGATTTGATTATCAAGGTACATTTTATCTAAAAACGCTTTAACCCGCAGGAGGATTAAGATTTGTCCCAAATGATCTGAAGATCATTATCTGGGAAGATCGCGGAGCGTCCAAGGCATTTAACATAAGTGATAAAATACTGGGTGAGAGTGAATCCCAAATATACGATGCGAGGAGGAGTTATGCATGAAAGTATGTGTAATTGGCGCGAATGGACAAATTGGAAAGCAGCTCGTTCAAATGCTGCACGAAAGTGAAGAATATTCGGTTCGCGCCATGGTGCGCAGCGAGGAACAGGCGCAAGCATTGCATGAAAGAGGAATTGAAGCTGTCGTTGCTGATTTGGAAGGAACGGCTGATGAAATTTCTGAAGCCGCAAACGGCTGCGATGCCATCGTTTTCACCGCCGGCTCGGGAAGCCACACCGGCGCGGACAAGACGCTGCTTGTCGATTTGGATGGAGCAGTTAAATCGATGGAAGCTGCAGAAAAATCAGGGATTAAACGCTATGTGATGGTCAGCGCGCTGCAAGCGCACAATCGCGAAAATTGGAACAAAAAAATCCGCCACTATTACGTTGCCAAACATTATGCAGATAGAGTGCTGATGGACAGCAGTTTAACGTATACGATTATCCGCCCTGGCGGATTGACGAATGAACCGGGAACAGGAAAAGTGGCGATTGCAGAAAATTTGCCGAGAAGTTTTGTAACGCGGGAAGATGTGGCGCGCACCATATTTGCGAGTTTAAACCATAAGAATACGTACAAGCGGGCGTTCGATCTCATTCAAGGGGAAGATGAAATTTCAGAAGCGTTGAATCACCTTTGATGCGTTTGTGATGGCTCGCCATCTGTTTTGAAAAATGAACATGCCGATGAGCGCTGAATGCGCCAGCACAATTTTATAAACGGAAAAACGATAACCGCCTTTGCGCTGTCTCGCTCAGGCGGTTTTCGGTTCGGCCTCTGTTTGACTCTTTAAGGAACAGCGCTATACGGCTGCGCTTATTTTCCTGATTCGTTTTCCGCTGCATCTGTTTTTTCGAACAGCTTCAAATACTCCCCGTATCCTTCTTTTTCAAGGTCTTCTTTTGGAATGAAGCGCATAGCGGCCGAGTTGATGCAGTAGCGAAGTCCGCCTTTATCCGGGGGTCCGTCTGGAAAAACGTGGCCGAGGTGTGAATCTGCGGTGCGGCTTCGCACTTCTATTCTTCGCATGCCATGGCTTAAATCCAATTTTTCATAAATTTCCTCTTTGTTCAGCGGCTTTGTAAAGCTTGGCCAGCCGCATCCGGCATCGTATTGGTCGAGTGAAGAAAAGAGCGGCTCGCCTGAAACGATATCGACATAAATGCCTTCGCGCGTATTGTTCCAATATTCGTTTTGAAAAGGCGGTTCGGTCGCATCGTTTTGCGTCACTTCATACTGCATTTTTGTAAGCCTTTTTTTCAATTCTTCTTTATCAAATTTTTTGCCCAATTCACGTGCTCCTTTCTTGATGTTTATTTAATTCAAATGCTTCCGCAAGCAGTTCGAATGAGCGAAGCCGATCTTCGTATCGATGGGCATTGGTCACTACCATGACTTCGTCTGCACCATAGGCTTCAGCCAATTCCTCGATTTTTGCTTTGACCGTTTTTGGGCTGCCAACGATCATGCGCTTTCGGTTTTCTTCGATAAATTTGCGTTCGTAAGGCGTGTATTGATACGATTGCGCCATTTCAATGGACGGGATGCCGGGCGAGCGCTGCCCCGTCGCGGCAAAAAGCAATGAAAGATCCAAACTTGAAGCCATAAGATCCGCTTCTTCATCCGTTTCGGCGCAAAATACAAAGATGGCGACGCTCGCTTGCGGTTCGCCATATAAAATGGACGGCTGAAAATGCTGTTTATACCATTTGACAACATGTTCGCCGCCGTCTCCATTGATAAAGTGGGCAAATGAAAAAGCTGTCCCTTTTTGGGCGGCAATTGACGCACTGCCATTTGTTGAACCGAGCAGCCACATTTTTGGAATGGTGTCAATGAGCGGGGTGGCTTTTAACCCTGGAAAGCGGTGATCTTTTGGCACGGTGTCGGTTAAATACATGACTAAATCATCGATTTGCTGCGAGTAATCTGCCTGCCGCACCTTTCCTTCCTGGAGCGCCATGGCCGCTCTTGGCATGCCGCCAGGTGCGCGTCCGAGTCCGAGATCGATGCGGTTTGGATAAAGGGCTTCGAGCATGCGGAAGTTTTCTGCCACTTTATATGCGCTGTAATGAGGAAGCATAACGCCGCCAGAGCCGATTCGAATTCGTTTCGTATTCGCTGCTAAATGAGCGATGAGGACTTCGGGGGTCGATCCAGCCAGTGCGCGCGTATCGTGATGTTCAGAAACCCAAAATCGCGTATAGCCCCATTTTTCCGCATGCTGCGCCAATTTAACCGTAAATTGGACGGCTTCACGCGAGTTTGATCCGGTCGGAACAGGTGATTGATCAAGAATGCTAAGTTTAATCAAGATGGCTGTCCTCCTCGCCTGCAGAGGTATTTGTTCGATCGTTTCTATACCTACTATACGTTGTTTCATCTCTTTTTAAAAGCGTCTTGTTTTTTCGGCTAAAAAGGCGAAAGAGCTGCTCGATGCAAATGCAAGCCAGCGTTCCGAGTATGAGGCCATTGTTTGCAAGCAGCATGAAAAGATTCGGCAAGTTGGCAATCGCTTCCGGCGGAACGAATAAACTTCCGATGCCGATCATGAGCGAAAGTGAAATCGCAAACAGCTGCTGTTCCGTCAATTGCAGCGACCTGTATTCTTGAATGCCGAGCGCGGCGAGGCTGCCGATGGCAATAAACATGACAGCATAGCCAACGGGCGCTGGCACCGTTGCAAAAAAAGATGCAGCCGCCGGAAAAAAGCTCATGGCGATTAAAATGAGATTTGCAATGATGAAAGGCAGCCTCTTCATCGTTTTTGTCGTCAGCAAAAATCCGGCAGTTGCCGACAATGGTACAGGAGCAACGCCTGCGAACAGCCCGCTTAGCCCTTGATTGAGGCCAGCGATGAGGCTGGCGCGATTTTCGTATCGTTTTTTCTTGCCATTTTTTACAATTCGTTCGACGACATGGATGCTTGCGAGCATGTTTGTCAATAAAAGCATCGTTAACATGATGGCTGTTGCCACGGTTCCTGATGTAAATTCAGGCGCTCCGAATGCAAACGGTTTGGGAAATGAAAGTTGACTTGCTTGCTTTTCCATGGGCTTTGTTAACCCGAGCAAATAAAAAAGAAGCCAGCCCAGCATGAAGCTGATTAAAATGGAATAGCTGCGAATCATCGTATGGCGCGATCGCGACAGCAGGATCGTGATGATAAGGATGCCGGCCGCCGGAATGGCAACCCTCGGGTCGACGGCATTTGATAAATATCCAATGCCGAGCAAGCCTTTTACAAATGAACTGCTCAATTGGGCGACGAGCAAAATGAGAAACGTCCCAGTAACGAGGGGCGAAAATA
>CALKAO010000121.1 GCA_937983115.1 uncultured Caryophanales bacterium | reverse complement strand
CAGTTATGAAGCATAAATTGCTCGATGCTAAGATCATTTGTATAATGAAAATAATGATGCAGATGAATGGGATGAAGCGTATGAGCAAACCGATGACGAAGCATGAGCAAATTTTGGCGTTTATTGAAAATTTAGAAGTCGGCGATAAAATTTCAGTGCGCCAAATTGCAAAAGAATTGAATGTGAGCGAAGGAACGGCGTATCGTGCAATTAAAGAGGCGGAAAACCAAGGTTTTGTCAGCACAATTGAACGCGTTGGAACAATTCGCATAAAAAAGAAGCAGAAAGAGAATATTGAACGGCTGACGTTTGCGGAAGTTGTAAATATTGTGGACGGACAAGTGCTCGGCGGCCGGGCGGGGCTGCATAAAACGCTCAATAAGTTTGTGATCGGCGCGATGAAGCTGGATGCGATGATGCGCTACGTGGATCCCGGCAGCCTTCTCATCGTTGGAAATCGCGATCAAGTGCATAAAATTGCTTTGGAAGCAGGGGCTGCCGTGCTCATTACCGGTGGTTTTGATGCGAAAGACGAAGTGAAGCAGCTCGCCGATGAACTGGAGCTTCCTGTCATTTCAACATCCTACGATTCATTTACAGTCGGCACGATGATCAATCGTGCGATTTATGATCAATTGATTAAAAAGGAAATTGTACAAGTCAGCGATATTTTAACGCCGCTCGAAAAAACGCGGTTTTTATATGTGAGCGACACGGTCGATGAGTGGCATCGGCACCATGAAGAAACGAGGCACAGCCGCTATCCTGTTGTCGACAGCAGCATGAAAGTTGTCGGGATCGTGACGACGAAAGATGTCATTAATGCAGGCGATGAGAAGCAGGTTGAAAAAATAATGACGAAAAACCCCATCACGATCAATGAGCGGACTTCTGTAGCAACAGCGGCCCATATGATGATTTGGGAAGGCATCGAAATGATGCCAGTTGTCAATCACTCCTATCGGCTTGTTGGGATTATCAGCAGGCAAGATGTATTAAAAGCGACGCAGACGATGCAGCAGCAGCCGCAAATGGGTGAAACATTTACCGATTTAATCACAGCCCAAATGAGTGATGTGGAAGAAAATGGAGAAGTTTATTACAAATGCGAAGTGACGCCGCAAATGACAAACCATCTTGGCACGGTTTCCAACGGCGTCATTACGACTTTGGTGACGGAAGCCGGCAGCCGTACATTGAGAAAGAAGAAACGCGGCGACCTTGTCGTCGAGAATTTAACGATCTATTTTATGAAACCGGTTCAAATCGAAAGCATGATCGAGATTCGGCCGCGCATACTTGAAATCAGCCGCAAGTTTGGCCGGGTCGATGTTGAAGTTTATCATGAAGGAACGCTCGTCAGCAAAGCATTAATGGTTGCTCAACTCATCGATCGCTAGTTTAATTTTGGTTTTGTTCCGCTTCTTCGATCGCCAGCGGCAAGTAGTAGCGGTACGCTTTGTATCCTAATGCAACGTTGGCGAGTCCAAGCAGAATAAATACGGCGCTGATGATGAGAGCGATGGTCGAATCATAGCGAATAAAGATTTGATTCAGCCCGAAAAAAATGAGAAAACTGCCGAGCGCCATATTTGCTTTCGTATTAATCCAGCTTTTTTCAATCACGGCTTTCGTTCGGAAGGATTTCACTTTATAAAAGAAGTAAAACATAATGGATAAAACAATCAAAACGACGAAAATTGGCATGAATAAAACCTCCAGGCAGATTTAGTCCGTTCACGTCTATTTAGTTTAAATCATTTTGAGCCATTATGCTACATATGCCACGCATTTGCCATAATTGCAAGATTTCATTCGCTGTGCAAAGGCAAGTGGACAATTTCCGGGTCCATTGCCATCTGAGTGTTCAGTGTTCGATGTGTTCGATGATTGCGAGTTTTGCCTGATTAAAAAGAGGGCTGATAACGCGTCGAAAATTCAGTTTTGCAATGTCTTGAATGGAATCATTTTTCGTGCGGCCTGTTTTTTCAATGCATTTTAACGCGCTGCAGCGAGAAATTTTTACGTGGAAAAAGGAGAACTCAATGAAACAAAAAATTTTAAATGCAATCAAACAGTACGAAACGATAATCATTCATCGCCATGTTCGGCCGGATCCCGACGCGATCGGCTCACAAGGGGCGCTTGCAGAAATCATTAAAGAAAGTTTTCCTGAAAAAAACGTATTTGTTGTGGGCGAAGAAGATGAAGCGCTGACGTTTTTAAATCGAATGGATGATGTGCGCGATGAGCAATATGAAGGCGCGCTCGTCATCGTGTGCGACACCGCGAATGAGCCGAGAATAAGCGACAGCCGATATAAACTGGGCGATATGCTCATAAAAATTGATCATCATCCCAATGAAGATAAATATGGCGATTTAATTTGGGTGGATACGGATGCAAGCGCTGTGAGCGAAATGATTTATGAATTTTATCTTTTTGGAAAAGAACAAGGTTTGAAGCTGAATGAAAAAGCGGCAAAATTGATTTATGCTGGAATCATTGGAGATACAGGAAGGTTTTTATTCTCGAATACGACGGAAAAGACGTTTCGCTATGTGAGCGAGCTCGTTTCAAATGGATTGAATTTCACAGCTATTTATGATGAGCTGTACAAACGGCGTCTTGAGCTCGTTCATTTAAATGGCTACGTGCTTCAGCATTTCGCTTATGAAGACGGGGTAGGCGTAATGCAGATTTCGAAGCCGATATTGGAGCAATTCAATGTTGCCCCCAGTGAAGCGTCGCTGCTGATCAATGCCTTTTCCGATGTCGAAGGTTTGAAAGCGTGGGTGTTTTTTATCGAGGAAGACGACGAGCAAATTCGCGTCCGATTTCGTTCAAAAGGTCCGATTGTCAATACGATTGCTAAACGTTTTAATGGAGGCGGCCACCCGCTGGCGGCCGGAGCTACGATTCATTCTTGGGATGAGGTCGATGAAATCGTTCAGCTATTGAAAGATGCATGCAAAGCTTATGAAGCTAAGTGAATATCTAAATAAAATTCAACGGTTGTATACAAATAGAGCTGTTTGACTTTAAACGAATACTGCTTTTTTTCCAGCGTGAATTGCTTGTTTTCTAATGAAGAAATGAGCAATTCTTTATTTTTGGAGACGGTATCCACGTGTTTATTCAGCAGCAGCTGATTTAAATAATGGAGCGCCATTTTTTCAAGTTCGAACAATTCCATTTCATTCAGCTTCAATTTTTCATCATTGAGAAATTCAAGTTTAATTTCATGAATCAACAATTGCTTTTCGTTTTTTTCATTAATTTCTTCAATGTCTTTTTGAAACAGTTCAATTTTTTCGTTTAATTCTACGATTTCTGCCTGCTGCTCTGCAATGGTGTTGATTTGTTTTTCTTGCAGGATTCCAAAAAATAACAAAAACAAAAGCCAGCCGGCGATTGTCCCGAATGCTAAGCCTGAAAAAAAATGCTGCAAAGTTTTGAGGCGATAAAAAAAAGGAACCCTCATGAACATCAAGACTCCTGTGTAAACCAGTGGATAAGCTGAGAGCCTGTATACGCGCCGCTCATCGCTGACATGACAAGCAGGATTTGTTTGACGACTTCAGTTGGCGTTCCGTAAAATAAGCCGCGCTCTAAACTCGAGATCATATCAAATGTTCCCCCGATTGCTGCTACAAGCGCCCAAATTTTTAAATTGTTTGCCAGCTGAGCCATCGTTTTTAACGGGGGTTCGTTCGTTAAAAATGCTCCGATGCTGCCAACGATCGATCCGCCGATGACAACGCCAATCGCAACGAAGAATGCTATAATGAGCGTAATTATAAATCGTTCCATTGCCATCTTCCTCTCGTGGTTTGATTGAAAACCGCCTCGTCTCTACTATGACTATGGACAACTCATCAAGGTTATGCTCAATTTTTATGATTATGCTGCTTTAGGAAGGGATTGCAATGATGTTTGCCCATTTGCGTGTACATACCGAATACAGTCTATTGGAAGGGGCCTGCCGCATTGATTCGCTTGTTCAGCAGGCGAAGCAGCTTGGTTTTCAGGCGCTTGCGATCACAGACAAAAATGTGATGTACGGAACGATCCCTTTTTACAAAGCATGCCTGAAAGCGGGCATTAAGCCGATCATTGGCTTGGAAGCGAGTGTGATTACCGGCTCTTTGGAACAAGGAACAAGCTACCCGCTCGTTTTGCTTGCGAAAAATGAACTCGGCTATCGGCATTTATTAAAAATCAGCAGTCAGATACAAAGCCAAAAACAGCGCCATCTGGAAGCCATTCATCTCAATGAGCTGAAACACTATTCGGAAGGCTTGATTTGCCTGTCAGCAGGGCTTGATGGAGAAATCGGCCAATGCCTGCTGCATGGTGAATATGAACAAGCGCATCAAATTGCGCTGCAAATCAAACAAATTTTTCAAGATGGCCATTTTTTTCTTGAAATTGGCAATCACGGTTTAAGTGAAGAAGAGCGGGTGAATCCGCTCATGAAAAAACTGGCTCAAAAAATCAATGCCGCTCTTGTGGCAACAAACAACGTTTATTACGTTCATCAAGATGAAGCGATCGCCTATGATGCGCTGATTGCGATTAAACATGGCACAACCATCACCCGCCAGACGAATGGGCAATATTATTTAAAATCGGCGGAAGAAATGGCGGCGGCTTTTGGCCCGGAATACCAAGATGCCTTGCAAATGAGCATGGAAATTGCACAGCGCTGCCATGTCATCTTAACACTGGGGAAGCCGATTCTGCCGAAATATCCGCTGCCTCCAAACGTTTCCTCCCAAGAAGCTTTGTTGAAACTTTGCGTCAAAGGCTTAAAAGAACGGCTGAGAGAAATTACGGATGAAGCGAAAGAACGATTATTGTATGAACTTTCGGTCATAAATAAAATGAACTTTAACGATTATTTTTTAATTGTTTGGGATTTTATGCGCTATGCGAGGGAACAAGGAATTTTGACAGGCCCGGGAAGGGGCTCGGCAGCGGGGTCCCTCGTCGCATATGCGCTGTATATTACACATGTCAATCCGTTGGAGCATGATTTGCTGTTTGAACGTTTTTTAAATCCTGAGCGCGTGTCGATGCCGGATATCGACATTGATTTTCCAGATGCGAAACGCGACGAAGTGATCCGCTATGTTGCAAACAAATACGGAAAAGAGCATGTCGCGCAAATTATTACATTCGGCACGCTTGCAGCAAGGGCTTCTGTGCGTGATGCAGGGAAAGTTCTTGATCTTGACAATAAGGAAATTGAAAATGTTGTTCGGCTTATTCCGTCAAAGCCCGGCATGACACTTGCAAAAGCGATGCAGGCTTCGCCTGAATTGAAGCAGCTTGTACAGCGTTCTGAGGGAGCGCGCAAACTTGTTGAATTGGCGCAAATGATTGAAGGTTTTCCGCGCCATTCATCGACGCATGCCGCTGGCGTTGTGATGAGCGATCGGCCGTTGGCTGATATTGTTCCATTGAAAAATGTACAGGAAGAGATTCCGCTCACGCAATTTCCGATGGAAGATTTGGAAGAAGTCGGCTTGCTTAAAATGGATTTTCTCGGCCTTCGCAATTTAACGTTGATTGAAAATATTTTGCAGGCGATCGAACAGAGCACAGGCAAAAAAATCAAACTGGATGAAATTCCTTATGACGATGAAAAGACATATGATTTGTTGGGCAAAGGGGATACGACAGGGGTTTTCCAGCTGGAATCCGAAGGCATGCGCAGCGTATTGGCAAAGCTAAAGCCGAATGAATTTGAAGACATCGTTGCAGTGAACGCACTGTATCGGCCAGGCCCGATGGAAAACATCCCAACGTTTATCGCAGGAAAGCATGGAAAAAAGAAAGTCGCCTATCCGCATCCTGATCTCGAGCCGATTTTAAAAAGAACGTATGGGGTTATCGTTTATCAGGAACAAATCATGCAAATCGCTTCGCTTATGGCGGGCTTTTCGCTTGGTGAAGCGGATTTATTGCGAAGAGCGATTTCAAAAAAAGATCGCCGGGTGCTCGAAGAAGAGCGTCATCATTTTGTTTCAGGCTGTGTTAACAAAGGATACGATAAACGCATTGCCAACGAAATTTACGATTTGCTCGTACGGTTTGCCGATTATGGGTTTAATCGCAGCCATGCTGTCGCCTACAGCATGATTGCCTACCAGCTTGCTTATTTAAAAGCGAATGAACCGATTGCGTTTTTCACCTCGCTTTTATCGAGCGTTGTCGGCAATGATGAAAAACTGGCTGAATACATTGGCGAAGCAAAGCAGAAAAAGCTGGCCATACTCCCCCCATCCATAAATGATAGCTATGCTTATTTTACAGCTGAAGACAAAGCGATTCGTTTTGGGCTGCTGGCGATTAAACAAGTCGGTTTTCAAGCGGTGAAACATCTACTTGAAAATCGCGAAAAACATGGGAAGTTTCGCTCGCTTTTTGATGTATGCAGGCGCGTGTCATTAAAAATCGTCAACCGGCGCACGCTAGAAGCTTTGATTTTGTCAGGCGCATGTGATGAATTTGGCGTCGATCGCGGAAAGATGCTGGCAACCCTGGATGATGCGATTGAACAAGGCGAAAAATATCAACATTCAAAAGATCAAATCGGGTTTTTTAGCCAAGGAGATGACGAGGCCGCATATGTTGATGTGCCGCCGTTGACTGAAATGGAAAAATTGGCGCATGAAAAAGAAGTGTTTGGGTTTTATTTGAGCGGGCATCCGCTGCAGCGCCATGAATCTGTGCTTAAACTGATTCCGCGGACGCCTCTCGTTGAATTCAAGAGGCGGCAGACCCGCCGCGCGGCCGTTGCTGTAATGGTTGAAGAGGTTCGGGTTGTTCAAACGAGAAAAGGCGATCAAATGGCATTTTTAAAAGTGAGCGATCAGACGGGCGCTGGGGAAATTGTTGTTTTTCCAGCTATTTATAGAACTGCGAGGGCATGGTTGAAAGAAGAATCCATCTTGCTAATTGAAGGCAGCTGCGAGCCGCAAGACAATGAGCAAATCAAAGTGATCGCCGATCGCATTTTTACGATGGAAGAAGTAAAACAACGCTTGAAACGCTTTGTTGTCATTCGAATTGAACCGAGCAGCCAAAACAAAGCCATTCTAACCGAGCTGAAGCATATTTTAATGAAGCACCCCGGCAGCGTAAGCGTTCATTTGTACTATGAATCCGAAAAACGAGTCAGAAAGCTGTCCGAACAATATGCAATATCTGCATCAAAACAATGTATCGCGGAGATTAAACAGCTGATCGGAGAAAAAAACATTTTGATAAAAACAGATTTCTAATCTGATTTAAGAGATTTCAAGCGATTTTTCGGCTGCACTTCTCAATTATTATCTATAGATTGAACGATGAGACGTTTCTTTTTGTGAATTTTTAGACAAAAATCTAAAAACTATTTACAATGAGCTAGAAATTGTTATAGTATATAAAGTATAACTTTTTTTGCCTTATGGACTTTATTTGATTTATTTTTTCCTGCTGCAGGCGAAAAACTTAACTTTAGTCTGTGATATTTTCAGAATGTGTAAAATTGCAATGTTTAGGGGTGGAAAAGATGGCAATTCAAGATAAAACAAAAGGAGTGACTCCGGTGTCTGCGCTGCGCGAAGAAGCGTTAGATGTTCATCGCAAACATAAAGGCAAGCTCGAATCGAAATCAAAAGTGGAGGTTAGAAATTCGAAAGATTTAAGCCTCGCATATTCTCCGGGTGTTGCAGAGCCTTGCCTTGAAATAAATAAAGACCCGAGCCAAGTCTGGGAATATACGATGAAAGGCAACATGGTTGCTGTCGTATCCAACGGCACTGCGGTTTTAGGGCTTGGCAATATTGGACCTGAAGCGTCGCTTCCGGTAATGGAAGGAAAAGCGGTTTTATTTAAAAGTTTTGCAGGCGTTGACGGTTTTCCGATTTGTTTAAATACGAATGATGTTGATGAAATCGTGAATACCGTTAAACTGCTGGAGCCTACTTTTGGAGGCGTAAACCTGGAAGATATTGCTGCGCCTTATTGCTTTGAAATTGAAGAACGGCTGAAAGCGGAAACGAACATCCCCGTTTTTCACGATGACCAGCATGGGACTGCGATCGTTACGCTTGCAGGCCTTGTCAATGCATTAAAGTTAGCCGGCAAAAACATCACGGATGTAAAAGTTGTCGTGAATGGCGCCGGCGCAGCTGGAATTGCGATTGTTAAACTGCTCGAGCGTTTCGGCGTAAAAGACATGATTATGTGCGATTCAAAAGGAGCGATTTATGAAGGGCGCCAAGTCGGAATGAATCGCATGAAAGAGCAAGTCGCTTCGTTTACAAATTCCGAGAAAAAATCAGGTTCTTTAGCAGATGTCATAAAAGGCGCTGACGTTTTCATCGGCGTCTCTGTCGCCGGCGCCCTGACGCAAGAGATGATTCGTTCCATGAACGAAAATCCGATTATTTTTGCGATGGCGAATCCAAATCCGGAAATCATGCCGGAAGAAGCGAAAGCCGCAGGGGCCAAAGTGATCGGCACAGGCCGTTCAGATTGTCCAAATCAAGTCAACAATGTTTTGGCGTTTCCTGGAATTTTCCGAGGAGCGCTTGACGTGAGAGCAAAAGAAATTAACGAAGAAATGAAAGTCGCAGCGGTTTATGCGATTGCCAATCTGATATCTTTTGATGAGCTTAAGGAGGATTATGTCATTCCTGGCCCATTCGATCCGCGTGTCGCTCCAGCCGTGGCGGCAGCGGTTGCGAAAGCAGCGATGGAAACCGGAGTGGCGAGAATTGAAGTCAATCCTGATGATGTCGCGGAAAAAACGCGCCAGCTCGCCATCATTGGAAAATGATTTGAACACATTTCCAGTGTTTAAATTTGCCAGTTCCGCTGGCATTTGGTGCGCTGTATGATGAGGCGGCTTCATCCTTTTCATGGATTGTGCGATTGGATGTTTGAGCAAATAAATGCATGCAAATGAATGGGGTTTTAAATGGAATTGATAACTGGCGGAGAAGGTTTCTTCTCCGTTTTTTATGTTCGCAGAGATTTGAGTGTGACTAGATTTCGCGTTCGCATATCGGTTAAAATGGAAATAAGTGCATTGAAAGCAGCCTCATGTTTTTTGATTTGAGGGAAAGGATGGGTAGGTTGATTAGAGACTTTTTTGTCAAGAAACGAAAGTATGCAACAGTTCCCTCTGAACGGTTGAAGCAAGATGTTCCAGAAGGAATTATGACGAAATGTTCAAACTGCAAACAGATTTTTTATTCAAAAGAATTGAAGAAAACGCTAAAGGTATGCCAATCATGTGGATTCCATATGCCGCTCACGGCTTACGAGCGGATTGACAGTTTAATCGATCCGAATACATTTGTTGAATACGATAAAGAGATGATTTCCAAAAACCCGCTCGGGTTTCCGAATTATTTAGAGCGTCTGGAAGCAGATAAAGAGAAATCGAATTTAAACGAAGCGGTTGTGACAGGAGAAGGAACGATGGATTCGCATCCCGTTGTAATCGCGGTTATGGATTCAAGATTCCGCATGGGAAGCATGGGCTCGGTTGTCGGAGAGAAGATTGCGCGAGCTGTTGAAAAAGCGGATGAAAAAAATTTTCCGTTTCTCATTTTTACTGCATCTGGCGGTGCAAGAATGCAAGAAGGCGTGATCAGCTTAATGCAGATGGCCAAAACGAGTGCTGCATTAAAGCGTTTTAGCGAAAATCGCGGCTTGTTTATTTCGGTCATGACTCATCCGACGACAGGCGGCGTGTCAGCGAGCTTTGCTTCCGTTGGCGATTACAATTTTGCCGAGCCGGGAGCGTTGATCGGGTTTGCGGGCAGGAGAATTATCGAGCAGACGATAAGAGAAGAGCTGCCAAAAGACTTTCAAACGGCTGAATTTTTATTGAAGCATGGCCAGTTGGATCGTGTCATTCATCGTGCGGAAATGAAAGAGACGTTAGTCAAAATATTGGATATGCACAGGCTAGAGGGGGATTCGCAGTGGCTGAATTAGAGTTTGAGCGGCCCATTCGTGATTTGAAAAATAAGATAGCTGAGCTGAAAGCGTTTATGGAAGAGAAAGGAATCGACTTAACGTCTGAACTGGAAAAACTTGAAGAACGTTTAAAAAAATTGGAAAAGGATACGTATGACAATATGCAGCCGTGGCACCGCGTTCAAATTGCCCGTTTTCAAGAAAGGCCGACAACCCTTGATTACATAGCCTGTTTATTTACCGATTTTATCGAATTGCATGGCGATCGCTGCTATGGGGATGATGCAGCGATTGTCGGAGGAATCGCCAAATATAAAGGAAAACCGATTACCGTCATTGGACATCAGCGGGGGAAAGATACAAAAGAAAACATCCGCAGAAATTTTGGCATGCCACATCCGGAAGGCTATCGAAAAGCGCTGCGATTGATGAAGCAGGCGGAAAAATTTAACCGACCAATCATTACATTCATTGATACGAAAGGGGCATACCCTGGAAGAGCAGCGGAGGAACGAGGCCAGAGCGAAGCAATTGCAAAAAATTTGCTTGAAATGTCTGGTCTTTCCGTTCCGATTGTCAGCATTGTCATTGGCGAAGGCGGAAGCGGCGGAGCATTGGCTCTTGGTGTAGCCGATCGAATTTTTATGCTGGAAAATGCAACGTACTCTGTCATTTCTCCAGAAGGAGCGGCGGCGCTGCTATGGAAAGATGCTTCACTCGCAAAGCAGGCAGCCGAAACAATGAAAATCACTGCTCCAGATTTAGTTGAGCTTCAAGTGGTTGATGCTCTCATTAAAGAAGTTCGAGGCGGTGCGCATCGGGATGCAGAAAAACAAGCGCAATATATCGATGAAGTGCTGGAGAAAGCGCTGATTGAATTATGTTCTCTCTCGAAAGAGCAGCTGCTGCAGCAGCGCTACGAAAAATATCGAAAGATCGGTGTGTATGCTCAAGATGAATCGTTTCTAGAGACGACTGAGGAGGGCTGACTGGAAATGCGCAAAACGAAAATCGTTTGTACGATTGGACCAGCCAGCGACAGTGTGGATATGCTGGTGAAACTGATTGAAGCAGGAATGAATGTAGCCCGTTTAAATTTTTCGCATGGCGATCACGAGGAGCATCGGATGCGAATTCAAAACATTCGCGAAGCAGCAGAACAAACAGGCAAACAAGTGGCGATTTTGCTTGATACGAAAGGTCCGGAAATTCGCACAGGAGAACTTGAAACACCGGAAATAGAGCTTTTGCAAGGAAATGAATTAACGATTGCAATGGATGAAACCGTCGGAACGCCTGAACGGATTTCGGTGACTTATCCGGGGCTTGCCCGGGATGTTCAAGTTGGCTCCAAAATTTTGCTTGATGACGGGCTGATTGAACTTGAAGTCATTGATAAAACAGATAAAGAAATTCGGGCAAAAATTTTAAACAGCGGCAAGCTGGGCCCCAAAAAAGGGGTAAATGTGCCGAATGTTCGTGTGAATCTTCCAGGCATTACCGAAAAAGATGCCGCAGATATTGAATTTGGCATCAAGCATCATGTTGATTTCATTGCGGCATCGTTCGTTAGAAGAGCGTCCGATGTTTTGGAAATTCGCGAAATTTTAGAAATGCACGGAGCGACTGACATTCAAATCATCCCGAAGATCGAAAACCAAGAAGGGGTTGACAATGTCAAAGGGATACTCGAAGTGTCTGATGGACTCATGGTTGCAAGAGGCGATTTAGGCGTAGAAATTCCCGCAGAAGAAGTTCCGCTTGTGCAAAAAAAGCTGATCCATGAATGCAATATGGTTGGAAAACCTGTCATTACAGCAACGCAAATGCTTGATTCGATGACGCGCAATCCGAGGCCGACCCGTGCAGAAGCGAGCGACGTTGCGAATGCGATTTTCGATGGCACGGATGCGATTATGCTTTCTGGGGAAACAGCGGCGGGCCGCTATCCGGTTGAAGCGGTTGAAACGATGCATAAAATTGCTTCGCGCGTAGAAAAGTCTTTGGATTATCGCGAAATTTTAAGGAGCCGCAGCCGCGAAAGCTTTACATCGACGACCAATGCGATCAGCCAGTCCGTCACGTACGCTTCTTTGCAATTGGATGCAGCTGCAATTTTAACAGCGACTGAAAGCGGACATACCGCCCGCATGATTGCTAAATTTCGCCCAAAAGCGCCGATCATTGCTGTGACAAGCAGCGAAAAAGTGTGCCGCAAGCTGTCGCTTGTGTGGGGCGTGGCTCCAAGCATTGGAAAAAGCGCGAAAACGACGGATGAAATGCTGCAAATCACAGTTGATGAAGCGTTGAAAACGGAACTTGTCAAACGCGGAGATTTAGTCATTATTACGGCTGGCGTTCCTGTGGCTGAGATTGGAACGACAAACTTGTTAAAAGTGCATGTCATCGGTGATGTGATCGTGAAAGGGCAAGGCATTGGCCAAAAAACGGTTTCTGGAAAAGCGGTCGTTGCAAAAACGGCTGAAGAAGCGAAAGAAAAAATGTTCGATGGAGCGATTCTTGTTACATATGGAACGGACAAAGAAATGATTGAAGCGTTTAAAAAAGCTTCAGCGGTGATTACGGAGGAAGGAGGAATCACGAGCCACGCCGCCATTGTCGGACTCAACTTAGGCATTCCCGTTGTCGTAGGCGTAGAAAAAGCAACGGACTTGATTAAAGACGGGCAAGAAATTACGGTTGATACCGCGAAGGGCGACATTTATGATGGATATACAAGCGTCATTTAGTTAAACGAATTTAAATTCACTCATACCGATTTAAGGAGTTTACACGATGCTGCGAATCATTTTAGCCTTGCTTATTTTAATCCCTGCAATTGAAATCGCTGTCTTCATTTGGGTTGGCCAATCCATTGGAGTGGGCAGGACGCTCCTGTTTATTCTTGCTTCCGGCTTTTTAGGAGTATGGTTTGCGAAGCGAGAAGGAATCCAGGCCATTCGCCTTGCTCAAGTGCAAATTCAAAACCGCGACATGCCAAGCGAAGCGATTCTTGATGGCATTTGCGTGCTTGCCGGCGGCGTTCTTTTAATTGCTCCGGGATTTTTGACGGATTTTTTGGGGTTATTATTGCTTCTTCCCTATACACGCGGGATTTTTAAAGCATGGCTTAAAGTATGGTTTGCCAATGCGATAAGAAAACAGGCTGTTGGAGTGATTATCAGACGAAGATAGCCAACCGAGAAAATGCAAGAAAAGAGGGGGAAAATCATGCTTTATCCATTTAACGGCAAACAGCCAAAACTTCATCCAAGCGTTTATGTTGCGCCTGGCGCGCATATCATTGGCGATGTCGACATTGCTGAAAAGGCATCCGTCTGGTTTAATGCTGTCTTGCGTGGAGATTATGAACAAATTCAAATTGGAAAGCGATCGAACATACAAGATGGGACCGTTATTCACGCGGATCCTGATTTTCCAGCCATTGTCGGCGAAGATGTAACGGTTGGCCACAACGTCATTTTGCACGGGTGCACGGTTAAAAACGGAGCACTGATTGGGATGGGAGCAGCTGTTTTAAATGGCGCAGTGATCGGCGAAGGGGCGCTGGTAGCTGCTGGGTGCCTCGTTCCGGAAGGAAAGGTGATTGAGCCAGGGGTTCTCGTTGCAGGAGTCCCCGCAAAAGTTGTTCGGAAGTTGACGGACGAGGAAGTTGAGCAGCTGAAACTTGGCGCTGAAAGTTATGTGAACAAGAGCAGGCAATACATCGAAGAGCGAATTGCAGGTCGATCATGATGGAAAGTGCAACTGAAATAATCGTTGCTCGTGAAGATATCGATGAACTTGGCCATGTGAATAATAAAATGTATGTCGGATATTTAGAAAAAGCAAGAATGGATTGGTATGCGCGGGTGGGGCTGACGATCGATGCGATGCGTGAGCGCAATATCGGCACCGTCGTTTTAAAATTAACGATTACGTTTCTGAAAGAAGCGGTTTTAAATGAACGGCTAATTGTGAAAACAAGACCGGTTCGATTAGGAAAGACAAGTTATGATTTTAAACAGGAAATTTTTAATGAAACCGGTGAAAAAGTGACTGATGCCCTAGTAACGAGCGTTATGTTTGATTTGAAGCGAAGAAAAAGCATGCCGGTCGTTTCAGAAATCGCACGTCAATTTGAACAATGAAACCTGCTTATGATTCTACGCCAATTTTGAACCATTTCGGTGCATGCAAGATTTTCCGATTCGGTTTGCTTTTCAGCGGCTGCAGGGAAAAGTTTGGTTGACGCTGCGGCCAGCGCTTAAAAAAGAATGTTTGACAAGTAGATGACGAACGTGACCGTCGCCATGCTAAAAAAAGATGAAGTGAGCACCGCTTGTGCTGCAAACGCAGGTTCATTGTCATATTCTTGTGCGATGATCGATGTCGTTACGGAAGTAGGCATGGCCGAGGCGATGAAAAAAGCTTGGGCAACAATGCCGTCAACAGTTGTCAGCTTAATAATGAAGTAAGCGAGAATCGGTCCGATGATAAGGCGGACAATGGCGCTTAAGTATACGGGCATCGCCTGTTTTGTGAATCTTAATTGCGCGACTTGCGCACCGAGCGTCAGCAGCGCCATTCCGATTAAAGCATTAGCGATATAGGTGCCTGAAGTATACAGAAATTGCGGCATCGGAAGATTAAAAGCTGATAACGCAATGCCCGCAATCATCGCATAGGTGACAGGCATTTTTAAATAATCAATCAGCGCTTTAAATTTTCCAACTTTCGCAGCTTGAACGGCAAAAATTCCGAACGAGTAAATAAGCAAGTTTTGCAATGTTAAAACGATGATTTGGATCGACATGGCAAAAGGATCTTGGCGAAATACAAGATCGTTGACGGGAACGCCATAATTTCCTGAATTGTAGTAGAGCGCGCTATTTGTAAAAGCGGCGCGCATGCTTTTCTTAAAGTTAAACAGGCGGCTGATTGCCATCGAGACAGCAAATAGCGCAATGCTGTATAAAATAACCAGCATGAATACCGCGGCAAATAAGCTGACGGTTAAATCGGTTTCATACAGCCGGATTAAAATCAAGCCGGGAACTAAATAATAAATGTTTATTTTCGCTAACGTATTCATGTCAAAGCGGAATTGCCAATGCAAAAGCGCGCCAATTCCAATGATGATAAAAATCGGCAAAACAATCGTTATGAAAATTGTCAGCAAGCCCATATCGTTCATCCTTTTCTATGTACGCATTCAATATATCATAATCGGAGCGGCAATGGAGAAATCATGGCTGGAAGGGAAGATCTGTTATGAGGAGGATTCGCATTGAAATGGCCCAATCGCATTTTGTTGAATGACGTCGTGCTGCGAGACGGTTTGCAGCTAGAAGAAAAAAAACTGACTGTTGAAGAAAAATGCCGAATTGCTGATTTACTGTTTGAAGCTAATGTCACTTCGATTGAATTTGGTTCATTTGTCCACCCAAAAGCGGTGCCGCAAATGGCAAACAGCGGCGAACTGTACACCTTGTTGAAAAACAGAAAAAACGTTCAACTGATCGCTCTAATTCCGAATGTGAAAGGAGCCGAAATCGCCCGGAAGCTGGGTGTCAAACGATTAAACGCCGTTCTGTCAGCAAGCAATACCCATAATTTACAGAATATTCGACAAACTACGGCGCAATCATTGGAAAATATTTCCGAAATTAAAAAAGTTTGCGATGATCACGGCATTCGGCTTGATGTGACAGTGGCAACAAGCTTTGGCTGTCCCTTTGAAGGCAAAGTTTCGGAAGAGCGCGTTCAGTCCATTGTTGCAAATCTAGTGGAAAAAAATAAGATTCAATGGATTACGCTTGCCGATACGACCGGCGTGGCAAATCCGCGGCAAGTGTATGAACGAATGCGCAAGCTTGTGAGCCAATATGGCAGTGAAACGTTTAACCTTCATTTTCATAATACGAGAGGAATGGGGCTCGCCAATATTGTCGCAGGCATACAAGCGGGAGTCATTAAATATGATGCTGCTCTAGGCGGATTAGGCGGCTGCCCGTTTGCCCCAGGCGCAACGGGAAATGTCAGCACAGAAGATGTTGTCCATATGCTTCACAATATGGACATTGACACCGGAATTGATCTGGATAAATTAATGGAAGCCGCAAAAACGCTGCAGCGCATTGTTGGCCATGATCTTTCAAGCAGCGTGTTGAAAGCGGGAAAATCAGATCGGATCTATCCGATCGCCAATGAAGGAGGTTCATCATGAAACCGTGGGAAACGATTTTATTGCATGAAGATGAGGTTGAACGGGGCGTCCAAATGATTACATTAAATCGCCCGCGAGCGTTAAATGCGTTAAATACGCAAATGGCGCTTGATCTTATCGATTGTCTTTCTGGATTAAAAGACAGCGAACAAATTCGCGTGCTTGTTTTAACCGGTGCAGGGGAACGAAGTTTTTGCGTTGGGGCCGATTTAAAAGAAAGGAACGGCATGACCAATAAAGAGTGGAAAAAGCAGCATGAGATTTTCGAAGAGGCATATCGAATGATACGCGAGTTTCCTTATCCAGTGGTTGCAGCCATCAACGGCTATGCGCTAGGCGGAGGAATGGAAATGATATTAAGCTGCGATTTTCGAATCGCCGTTCAGCATGCTGAATTTGGCCTGCCAGAAGCAACGCTTGGAATCATTCCTGGCGTAGGCGGCACCCAGCTTCTCCCGCGCACCATACCTGTTGGGCTTGCCAAGGAAATCCTTTTTCGCGGCCATCGCATTTCTGCTCAACGGGGAAAAGAAATTGGGCTTCTAAATGATGTCGTTGGCACCCAAGGCGATTTGCTTGCAACGGCGCTTGACATTGCGAGAGAAATCGGCAGAAATGCTCCGCTTTCGCTGCGTTCAATCAAACAAGCGGTCAACAATGGTTTGCAAGCGGATTTAAATACCGCGTTGACGATTGAACTCGATCAATATTATAAATGTGCAAATTCAGAAGATCGCCTTGAAGGCATTCGCGCTTTCAACGAAAAGCGAAAACCGAATTGGCAAGGGAAATAAACGCGGTCTGCTGTCGAAAAGGTGGATTGAAAAAGCAATCCAGAAGTTAAGCGGATTCAGCTTAATAGAAAAATGGAGGAGGATGGGGATGGAAAAAAGCACGAAAGAGGATCTTGAACTTATCCGCCAGAGCGTTCGAACATTGTGTGAAAAATTTCCTGAATCTTATTGGCGCGAAATCGATCAAAAAAAAGAATACCCTGAAGCGTTTATTCGAGCGCTGACTGAAGAAGGGTGGCTGTCGGTGCTCATTCCCGAAGAATACGGCGGTTCAGGGCTTGGTCTTGTTGAAGCTAGCGTGATCTTGGAAGAGATCAACCGTTCCGGCGGCAATGCGGGCGCTGGCCATGCGCAAATGTATACGATGGGCGCCCTATTGAGACATGGAAATGACGAGCAGAAACAGCGTTATCTGCCAAAAATTGCAAGCGGCGAATTGCGGCTGCAAGCATTTGGCGTTACAGAGCCAACAGCTGGAAGCGATACGACAAGCATTGAAACGATGGCCGTAAGAAAAGGTGACAGATACATTGTAAACGGCCAAAAAATTTGGACGTCTCGCGCGGAGCATTCCGATTTAATGATGTTATTGGCGCGAACGACGCCAAAAGATGAAGTGAAGAAAAAAACAGACGGTCTCAGCGTTTTCATTTTAGATATGCAAGAGCAAAAAGATAAGCTTGAGATTCGGCCGATTGACACAATGATCAACCATGCGGCGACGGAAGTATTTTTTGAAAACGTGGAAATTCCAGTCGAAAATTTAATCGGGGAAGAAGGAAAAGGGTTTCGCTATATTTTAAGCGGAATGAATGCGGAACGGATTTTAATTGCGTCTGAAAGCATCGGAGACGGATATTATTTTGTTGATAAATCGGTGCAGTATGCAAATGAACGAGTTGTTTTCAACCGCCCTATCGGGAAAAATCAAGGAGTGCAATTTCCAATCGCCGAAGGATATATGGAAATCGAAGCAGCGCGTTTAATGCGCGATAAAGCCGCAAAAATGTTTGATGATGGAGAAAACTGCGGTGCAGAGGCGAATATGGCCAAGTATTTGGCTGCAGAAGCTGCGTGGAAAGCTGCAAATGCTGCGATGACGACGTATGGCGGATATGGATTTGCGACGGAATACAACATTGAGCGAAAGTTTCGGGAAGCGCGCCTATTTATCGTTGCGCCTGTGGCGAATCATTTAATTTTAAGCTATGTGGCTCAACACGTGCTTGGGCTTCCGCGTTCATTTTAGCCGATAAGGATGATGAGCGGCGAAAAAGGGGGGATGGATGATGGGATTAAGCAAAAAACTCGCCGGCTACATGACAAGCCTCGCGTATGACGAACTTCCGGATGAGGTTGTTCAATTTGCGAAATTATGCATTCTTGATTATTTTGGCTCAGCGATTGCTGGAAGAGATAAAGCTCCCATTCAAATGATCGCTGCGTTTTCAGAAGAGATGGGCGGAAATGAACAAGCAACGGCTGTAACAGGAGGAAAAACATCGGTGATGAATGCTGCGCTCGTGAATGGCGCAGCGAGTCATATGGTTGAACTTGATGACATTCATAAAGGTTCAATCATTCATGCTGCCACAGTTGTCATTCCAGCAGCAATGGCGATTGCGGAATGGAAAAGACGCTCTGGAAAAGATGTGATTGCAGCTGTCGTTGCAGGCTATGAAGTATGCTATCGAATCGGCGAAGCGGTTTCGCCGTCACATTATTATTATTGGCACAATACGGCAACGTGCGGGACGTTTGGAGCGGCAGCGGCCGCAGCAAAACTATTAAACGCAACAGAGGAGCAAACGGTTCATGCGTTGGGCCATGCTGGGACGCAAGCTGCCGGGCTTTGGGAGTTTATCGTAGACGGAGCGATGACGAAGCAGCTGCATCCAGGAAAAGCAGCCATGAATGGAGTGATCAGTGCGCTGCTCGCTGTAAAAAATTTTACCGGAGCGAAAAAAATACTGGAAGGAAACCGCGGTTTTTTTCGTGCAATGAGTGAGCAATTTGATGCCTCAAAAGTAACCGAGCAGCTCGGCAAAGAGCATAAAATTGTGGAAAACTCCTTTAAGATTTACGCCTCTTGCCGGCATACGCATCCTGTGATGGATGAAATGATAGAATTGGCAAAAACGAGATACTTTCGCCAATCTGACATTGATCATATCGTTGTGCAGACCTACCAGGCAGCATTGGATATTACCGATAATGATGAACCGAAAACCGTTTACGAAGCGAAATTTAGCCTGCAATTTTGCACGGCTTTGGCGCTTTTAAGGGGTAAAGGCGGGCTGGACGATTTCAATGAGGAAACACTGTGGGATCACGATATTCGTGCGTTGATGAAACGGGTGAAACTTATGGTTGATCGCAGCATGGATGCTGCTTATCCAAACAAGTGGGGCGCTTCAATTGCCGTTCATTTAATAAACGGCGAAACGTTGGCGGGAAAAACTGATTTCCCGAAAGGCGATCCTGAAAAGCCGGTTGCCCCCGATGAGCTTATTGACAAGTTTCACCGCTTGGCAAAACACATGCCGGACGCTGCCAGAGAACAGCTTGCAAACGGCATTTTAGCGCTTGAGCAGCTGCCGAACGTTCAAGGTTTGCTGAACGCGCTTCATCAGTAAGGCTGCACAATAAAGGGCGGCTGCATGTTGGCAGTCCCAATAGAATTGAAATCATGGTTGAAAGGCAGGAAAAAGCTGTGGCTGAATGATGGCAGTTCCAATAGATTGCAAGATTTCTAGCGCATTTTTTTGATTTTTCCGCCATATCATCTGCCTTGATTGCCGCCTTTTGCAAGGAACGGCTGCTATTGTCGGCTCGATATCCGTTTTGCTACGGCTTTGCTTGCATAAACGTCATCGCGATTCCTCTTTAAGCTTTCATCCTGTAAAATTCAAAATGAAAGGATGAAAAATTAGGGGATGAGGTGTAGCGATTGAAAAACTATAACATTGCAGTCATCCCGGGAGATGGGATTGGCAAGGAAGTCGTTCCAGCTGCGCTTCAAGTTTTGGAAACAGCAGCGGAAAACCATCAATTTTCTGTCTCATTGACACATTTCCCATGGAGCTGCGACTATTACTTGGAACATGGCGAAATGATGCCGGCAGATGGTTTAGAGCAGCTCAAGCCGTTTGATGCCATTTTTTTGGGTGCGGTCGGCGATCCGAACCTCGTTCCGGATCATGTATCGCTATGGGGGCTGCTGTTAAAAATTCGCCAAGGGTTTCAGCAGACGATCAACATCCGCCCTGCAAGGCATTTCGAAGGATTGCCTTCGCCGCTTGCAAACCCGAAAAATTTTGATCTTATCGTCGTTAGAGAAAATAGTGAAGGCGAATATAGTGAAATTGGCGGCCGAATCCATCAAGGCCACGATGAAATTGTTATTCAAAATGCCGTTTTTACGCGCAAACGGGTTGAAGATGTGATGCGGTATGCCTTTAAAATCGCTGGAGAACGGCGCGGACATGTCACAAGTGCTACAAAATCAAATGGCATTTTTCATACCATGCCGTTCTGGGACGACGTGTTCAGCCTGGTAAAGCAAGATTATCCCGATATTAAAACGTCAAAAGCTCATATTGATGCATTAGCAGCTTATTTTATCCGCCAGCCGGAAGATTTTGACGTTGTTGTTGCAAGCAATTTGTTTGGAGACATCTTGTCAGACATCGGCGGGGCGATTATGGGCAGCATCGGCATTGCACCGGCTGCAAATATTAATTTGACAGGGGAATACCCTTCGATGTTTGAGCCGGTGCACGGCTCTGCGCCAGATATCGTCGGACAAAACATTGCAAATCCAATCGGCCAAATTTGGACGGCGAAAATGATGCTTGATCATCTTGGCGAATTTCAAGCGGGCAAGGATATTTTAACTGCAATTGAACAAGTGACGAAAAATGGAATAAAAACTCCTGATATTGGCGGGAACGCAACGACGATGGAAGTTGCGGAAGCCATTTGCGATTTTATGCGGCGCTGAATCGGCATCCGGCTCAGCGAAAAAATTTTGAGAGGAAGGCGAGAAAATTGGCAGGTCCTCTGCAAGGCATTCGTGTGATTGATGTAACGACGAATATTTCCGGTCCGAGTTTGACGATGATTTTAGGTGATTTAGGTGCAGAAATTATTAAAGTTGAACGTCCGAATGGCGGGGACGATTCACGAAAGATGGGGCCTTTATGGGAAGACGAAGGCGTTTACTATTTAATGATTAATCGCAATAAACGATCAATTGCGATCAATTTGCAGGAAGAAAAGGGAAAGCGCATCGTACATGATCTTGTTAAAGACGCGGATGTTTTTGTTGAAAATTTTCGTTATGGAAAAGCGGAAAAGTTGGGGTTTGGCTATGACCAATTGCATGCGCTGAATTCGAAGCTTGTTTATTGTTCGCTGTCAGCATATGGAGAGAAAGGCGAGAAAAAATATAAACCGGGCTATGACGCGATTGTCCAAGCAGATTCCGGCATGATGGGAATCATTGGCTCGGAAGATGGAGAGCCTGTACGGGCGCCGGTGTCCATTTTGGATCAAGGAAGCGCAATGTGGGGGGCAATTGGCGTTATTTCTGCACTATATGAGCGTCAAAAGACCGGAAAGGGCCAAAAAGTGACGACGTCTTTATATGAAACAGGCTTTTTTTGGATGGGATATCATTTGCTTACCTATTTGGCAACAGGAACAGAGACGGAAAAAATGGGGTCAAATCATGCTGCATTTGCACCATACGGCGCTTTTCAAACTGCGGATCATCCAATTATGATCGGCGTTTCAAATGATTCGTTATTTGAAAAAGTCTGCCGCGTGATTGAGAAAGACGATTGGATCAAGGATGAACGATTTCGCACAAATCTCGATCGCGTAAAAAATCGCAAGAGGCTTAATGATTTAATTGAAAAGCAATTGCAAACGAACCGAGCAGAATATTGGCTGGAAAGGTTTGAACGAGAAGGGATTCCTTGTTCGCGGATTCAAAAGGTTTCATCTGTCGCCAACGACAGACAAATCGAAAGCTTGAATCTGTTTGTGGATGTTCCGCATGAAAAAATCAGTCAGCTTAAGCTGCCTCGCCTTCCGATTCAATTGTCCCGTTCGTCGGCAGCCGTTAAAAAAGCGCCGCCGCAATTAGGCGAAGATACGGTGCCAATTCTTAAGGAGCGGGGATGGTCTGATCAGGAAATTCAACAGTTAATCGTTCAAGGCGTCATCCAATCAACAGTAGAATAATTTTAAAATAAATTATATGATGAAAATTAAGGAGGGGAATAAAATGGCATATTCTTATCTGAAGGAAGAAGTGCGCGGAAAGATTTTGCTGCTTGCTTTAAATGCGCCTGAGAAGCGAAATGCATTAATGATGGAAATGCGCAATGATTTGTTGGAAGCATTATCAAAAGCGGAACAGGATGACAATATTCGTGCGATCGTATTGACTGGAGAAGGAAAAGCTTTTTCAGCTGGCGGCGATTTGACAGCCCTGAAAGAATTAAAGGCGCTGGAAGGAAGAAAACGGCTGCAAGCTTCACAGCCTTTAATCATGAAAATGCTTGAGATTGAAAAGCCGATTATAGCAGCGGTGAACGGAGCAGCCGCAGGAGCTGGCTTTAGCCTGACATTGTTATGTGATTTTATCGTTGCTTCCGAGCAAGCGTTTTTCGTGCAAAGTTTTGTCAATGTAGGGTTGATTCCTGACTTTGCTGCTCTGCACTTTCTGCCGATGCTGATCGGCATGCAAAAAGCGAAAGAGCTGATGTTTCTTGGCGAGCGCGTGACGGCTGAGGAAGCTGAACGGCTAGGCATTGTCAATCGGGTGGCGCCGGCAGACCGCTTGCTTGATGAAGCGATGGAAATTGCAGAAAAGATGGCATCAAAAGCTCCGATATCCATTGGAATGACGAAGAAAATTATGAATCATCATCTCAATCGCGATTTGAAGACATTGCTGGAGTTAGAAGCGCAAGGCCAGGACATTTGTTTTCAAACCGAAGATTTTAAAGAAGGGGTACAAGCCTTTTTTGAAAAAAGAGAGCCTCAGTTTAAAGGCAAATAAAAAGGGGGAGGAGCCGAAAATGAAAACGAAAATTACCGAATTGTTAGGAATTGATTATCCCATTATATGCGGAGGCATGTTCCAAGTTGGCCGAGCAGAGCTTGCTGCCGCTGTGTCGGAAGCCGGAGGTCTTGGGATTATTACGTCCAAAACGCAAGAAACGCCTGAAGGATTGCGCGCTGAAATTCGTCGGGTGAAAGAAAGAACAAACAAGCCGTTCGGCGTCAATTTAAACTTATTTCCAAGCACGACGCCAACACCGAATGAAGCGTTTATTCAAGTGATGGTTGAAGAAGGCGTCAACATTGTAGAAACGAGCGGACGAAGCCCTGAACCGCTTATGAAAATGCTTAAAGACAATGATTTTATCGTGATGCATAAAGTCGTTGGGCCGCGCTATGCAAAAACGGCTGAACGGCTCGGCGTCGATGCGGTTATCGTTGTTGGAAATGAAACGGGCGGACACCCTGGAATGAGTGACGTCGGTACGCTCGTCGTGCTTCCTCGCGTTGTTGATTCGGTTTCTGTGCCTGTCATTGCAGGCGGCGGATTTGCGGACGGGAGGGGACTCGTCAGCGCCCTTGCTTTTGGAGCAGAAGGGGTTTTGATGGGGACGCGCTTTATGGCGACGAAAGAAGCGCCGATTCATGATAATGTAAAAAAGTGGATGGTTGAGGCGGACGAAACGAAAACAATCGTTGTGCAGCGCACAATCGGAAGCCCGTCGCGCGTTGCAGTGAATGAAATCAGTGAAGAAGTTGCGCGCCGCGAACAAGAAGGCGCAACATTGGAAGATCTTTTGCCGCTTATTACAGGCCGGCGAAGCAAAAACGTCTATTTTGAAGGCAATGTCGATGGCGGTTTATGGTCATGCGGCCAATCGGTCGGTTTAGTTGATGAAGTGCTTTCTGTAGAAGAGCTTATTCAACAAATGGTTCAAGAGGCAAAGCAATCGCTGCAGTTTATTCAGGAGCGGATTCGCTGAATGAAAAAGGACATCTTCTTCGATGCTAGAAGGTGTCCTTTTTGTTCTTGGGATCATTGCTGCGGTTTTCCAGTTATAAACCGCCACGCTTGATCAAATACGCCGACGTTGTAAAGGGTTTTTCCAATGACGAGCAGCGTTGGACCAAGTATCAAACCGAAAAATCCGAACAATTTAAAGCCGACGAATAGGGCAATTAGCGTCGGGAGCGGATCGAGCCCGATATTTGATGACAGCACTTTTGGCTCCATGATCTGCCGCTGCACAACGACCACTCCATATAAAATTGAGAGGCCGATCGTTAAAAAGTAATTTTCGGCAAAAAACGTATAGATAATCCACGGAACGAAAATGAGGCCCGTTCCCAAATAAGGCAGCAAATCAACCAAACCGATGATCAAGGCAATCGTTATCGCATAGTCGACGCGCAAGATCAGCAGTCCGACGAGCACGATGACTGCTGTAATGGAAATGAGCGTCAGCTGGGCTTTTATAAACCCGAACAATGCTTTTCGCAATCCCGAGTAAATATTTCCGCCGCTTTCCAGCGCTTTTTTTGGCGTAATTTTTTGAAACACCTCTTTTAGCTTATACCAATCTTTACTAATAAAAAACGTTGCTAAAATTGAAATAATCAGTCCGGTTGCAAAGTTCGGCAAATTCATAAAAAAAGCGGAAATTCCGGATGCAAATGCTTGAATGGCATTTTTTACCCCTTCGGTCAGCTGCTGGCCCATCGCTTCAATGTTTTCGACAATCGTGTTTTGCGAAGACGGATCTAAATTATCAAACATCGTAAGCAATTGATTGTAGATGGGCAAAATGTTTGCAAAGAAAAAGTTTTCCAAATATTTGACGAGCATTTGAAAATGCTGCGGAACAATGTCGACTAAATATTCAATTCCATTTATTGCTTCGATGACAATAATCGTAATCAGCCCTGCAAAAATTGAAACAATTAGAAGCATTGTCAACAAAACCGCGAGCAGCCGGTTCATTTTCCATTTTCGTTCAAAGAAATTGACGATTGGGTTCATGAAAAATGCAATTGCAAATGCGATGATGAACGGATAGGTTACTTTTGCGGTATAATAGATCAGAATGAAACTGAGAAAAATAACAACAATAAGGAAGAGCGCGCGCAAAACGCTGTGCAGGACATGCTGATTCATTTGCTTGACCACCTTTGCAAAAACTTTCCAATGAAACGTTTACATTTATTTTAAACTATTTTTGGCCGCATCGCTATCTCGTTTTTTGAAGAAAATGCATCGGACGAAAGATGCGTTTGTTATATAACAACTTTTTTGACAAATAATTTCCGTATATTCATTCCAAATTGATGCAGAATTGTTTATAATTAGAGACGGTTATTAAATTTGCTGCCGTTGTTTTAATACAGCGGCTCGCCATAATATGTTATCTTAAAAGTATAAATATGATATGGAAAGGGAGAGATTTTTAATGACAGCAACCCGTGGATTGGAAGGTGTCGTGGCGGCGAAATCCGCTGTAAGTTCAATTATTGATGATGTGCTTACTTACAGAGGATATCATATTGATGATTTAGCGGAAAATGCCAGTTTTGAAGAAGTGGTTTATCTGTTATGGAACGATAAACTTCCGACGCAAAAAGAGCTTGACGATTTAAAAGCGAAATTATTTGAACATGCGAATATTCCGCAAGAGTTAATTGATCAGATGAAAACGTATCCGCTTAAAGATGTGCATCCGATGGCTGCTTTAAGATCTGCCGTTTCCGCGTTGGCATTGTATGATCCGGATGCGGATGATATGAGCGAAGAGGCAAACTATTTAAAGGCAATTAAAATCCAGGCGAAAATTGCAACGATCGTTGCTGCTTTTGCAAGGCTGCGGAATGGACAGGAGCCGGTTCAGCCGAAAGAAGGATTAAGCTATGCAGCAAACTTTTTATACATGCTCACTGGAAATGAGCCTGACGAAATTTCTGAATCTGCGTTTAATAAAGCGCTCGTTTTGCATGCTGACCATGAGTTGAATGCATCCACTTTTACCGCCCGCGTCTGCGTTGCAACGCTGTCTGACATTTATTCCGGCATTACAGGCGCAATCGGCGCTTTAAAAGGGCCGTTGCATGGCGGTGCGAATGAACAGGTTATGAAAATGCTTACAGAAATTGGCGAGCCTGAAAATATTCGACAATACTTGGACGATGCGTTTGCAAAAAAACAGAAAATCATGGGCTTTGGACATCGCGTGTACCGCAAAGGCGACCCGCGCGCAAAACATCTGCGTGAAATGTCGAAAAAACTGACAAGCATCACAGGCGAACAGAAATGGTATGAAATGTCGATTCAAATTGAAGAAATCATTAGAAATGAAAAAGGCCTCGTGCCGAACGTGGACTTCTATTCAGCGTCCGTCTATCACAGTCTCGGCATCGATCACGATCTGTTTACGCCGATCTTTGCGGTTAGCCGCGTGTCGGGATGGGCTGCACATATTTTAGAGCAATACAGCGATAACCGTCTCATTCGTCCACGGGCTGAATACGTTGGAAAAGTAAATCAAAAGTATGTGCCTATCGACCAACGGGCATAATGAGGAGGGGCGTGTCCCCTCCCATTTTTTTTTACGAAAAAATCATGTTGTAAATTCGTGCAATTCAGATGAAATCGAGTACGCAGTTTTCGTTTGTTGCCGAGGAAATAAAACAATTCTTATGTTATAATACAAAATGTGTGCATAAATTACATGAGGAGGTTTTTTCTCGATGGCAAATGGTGAAAAAATAACAGTGCAAAATGGGAATTTGAGCGTCCCGAACAATCCGGTGATTCCTTTTATTGAAGGCGATGGGATCGGACCGGATATTTGGGCTGCGGCTTCACGCGTACTGGATGCAGCTGTCGAAAAAGCATACAAAGGTGAAAAGAAAATAGTTTGGAAAGAAGTGCTTGCTGGTGAAAAAGCACATAAACAAACGGGTTCGTGGCTTCCAGATGAAACGTTGGAAACCATTCGCGAATACATAATTGCGATAAAAGGACCGCTTACGACTCCGGTTGGCGGCGGTTTTCGCTCTCTGAACGTTGCATTAAGACAAGAACTTGATCTTTTTGCATGTGTTCGCCCTGTTCGCTGGTTCAAAGGCGTTCCTTCGCCAATTAAACGCCCAGAGCTTTGCGATATGGTCATTTTCCGTGAAAATACAGAAGATATCTATGCTGGCATTGAATATCAAGAAGGCACAGAAGAAGTTAAGAAAGTGATCGACTTTTTGCAGAATGAAATGGGCGTCGATAAAATTCGTTTCCCAGAAACTTCGGGAATCGGAATTAAGCCGATCTCCAAAGACGGGACAAAGCGTCTCGTCCGGGCAGCGATTCAGTATGCCATTACAGAAGGGCGCAAAAGCGTAACGCTTGTTCATAAAGGAAACATTATGAAATTTACGGAAGGCGCGTTCAAAAATTGGGGTTATGAAGTTGCTGAAGAAGAGTTTGGCGATAAAGTCTTTACATGGGCTGAATACGATCGCATCGCGGAAAAAGACGGCAAAGACGCTGCAAATAAAGCGCAGGCAGAAGCTGAGGCTGCAGGAAAAATCATTATTAAAGATGCGATTGCAGACATTTTCTTACAGCAGATTTTAACGCGTCCAGCTGAGTTTGATGTCGTTGCGACAATGAATTTGAACGGGGACTACATTTCGGACGCACTTGCAGCGCAAGTCGGCGGGATCGGCATTGCTCCAGGCGCGAATATTAACTACGAAACAGGCCATGCCATTTTCGAAGCGACGCACGGCACGGCGCCAAAATATGCAGGATTGGATAAAGTCAACCCATCATCTGTCATTTTATCCGGCGTGCTGATGCTCGAACATTTAGGATGGCGTGAAGCGGCAGATTTGATTATTCAAGCGATCGAGAAAACCATTTCTAGCAAGGTTGTAACCTATGATTTTGCTCGTCTCATGGAAGGGGCAAAAGAAGTGAAGTGCTCTGAATTCGGTGATGCTTTAATCAATAACATGCAGTAAGGAAGGAGAACGAACGGTGGGGATCAAACGCAAAAAAGTTTCAGTCATTGGAAGTGGCTTTACCGGTTCGACGACTGCTCTCATGCTTGCACAAAAAGAACTCGGTGATGTCGTGCTAGTCGACATTCCACAAAACGAAAATCCGACAAAAGGAAAAGCATTGGACATGTTTCAAGCAAGCCCCGTCCAAGGCTTTGACAGCAGGATTATCGGTACGGCAGACTACAAAGAAACGGCAAATTCCGATCTCGTCATCATTACGGCAGGTGTTGCCCGCAAACCGGGAATGAGCCGTGACGATTTAGTCAATACAAACGCGGAGATAATGAAGTCTGTTGTAAAAGAAGTGGTCAAGCATTCACCCGATTCGATTTTAATCGTGCTGACAAACCCGGTTGATGCGATGACATATACGGCATTTAAAGAATCCGGGTTTCCGAAAGAGCGCGTTATCGGCCAGTCAGGCATTTTGGATACCGCAAGATTTCGCGCATTTATTGCACAGGAATTAAATCTCTCTGTAAAAGACATCACTGGATTTGTTCTCGGCGGCCATGGCGATGATATGGTGCCGCTCGTCCGCTATTCCTATGCAGGCGGCATTCCATTAGAAAAATGGCTCAGCCCAGAACGTCTCGAGGAAATTGTGCAGCGGACTCGGACAGGCGGCGGCGAAATTGTCAATTTGCTTGGCAATGGAAGTGCGTACTATGCGCCAGCGGCTTCGCTTGTTGAAATGGCTGAAACAATTTTAAAAGATCAAAGACGGGTCCTGCCTGTTATTGCTTACTTAGAAGGCGAATACGGTTATGACGGCATTTACCTTGGCGTTCCAACCATTTTAGGCGGCAATGGCGTCGAACGAGTGATTGAGCTGGAATTGACAGATGAAGAAAAAGCGCAGCTTGACAAGTCAGTTGAATCAGTCCGCAAGGTGATGGCTGTATTGAAATAACCAGCAGCATGAAGAAGAGATTCGCAAGGAATCTCTTCTTCTTTTTTGTGAAACCGTATTTTCCATTCATTGCAATGTCATGGTAAAATGGCAACAGGAAAGGACGGATCTCTATTTTTGTTGTAGGAGGTTGTTTCTTTGAAAAACAAATTGGTGCTGATCGACGGAAACAGCATCTTATACCGCGCTTTTTTTGCATTGCCGCTTTTAACGAATTCAAAAGGCGTGTATACGAATGCAGTTTATGGATTTGCACAGATGCTTCTTAAAGTGCTGGATCAAGAAAAACCTACCCATATTTTAGTTGCTTTTGATGCAAGCCGGCATACTTTTCGCCATGATAAATTTGCAGATTATAAAGGCGGGAGGCAGAAAACGCCGCCTGAGCTGTCGGAACAAATCCCGTATGTGCATGAACTGCTGGATGCGTTTCAAATTCCAAGGTATGAACTTGAGCGATATGAAGCAGACGATATTATCGGAACCTTGTCCAAACAAGCGGAAGATCATGGATGGCAAGTCAAAATTATCTCAGGGGACAAAGACTTGCTGCAGCTTGTCAGCGATTCCGTCACTGTTTCTTTAACAAGAAAAGGAATTACCGAAACGGAAAATTATGATCCCGATTTTTTAAAAGAGAAATATGGCATTGGCCCGGAACAAATGATTGATATGAAAAGTTTAATGGGCGATCCATCGGATAACATTCCCGGCGTGCCCGGAGTTGGCGAAAAAACTGCGCTCAAATTGTTAAAGCAGTTTGGAACCCTCGAGAACATTTTGAATTCGATTGAGGAAATTTCCGGAAAAAAGCTGAAAGAAAACTTGGAATCAAATCGCGATTTGGCCATGATTAGCAAAGAGCTGGTTACCATTGATCGAGAGAGCCCTGTTGAAATCACGCTTCAAGAAATCTCATGCCAAGAACGGGATGATGAAGCGATTGTTCGGCTTTTTTCAGAATTGGAATTTAAATCTTTGCTTGAACGATTTCAGCGATCAGATGACGGCAAAAATCAATCTTTTAAAGATGAGGTCTCATTTGCAACGATAAATGATGTAGATGAAGAGATGCTCACTGATGAAACGGCGCTAATCGTTGAAGTTGCGGATGAAAATTATCACGGTGCAGACATCCAAGGCATTGCTTTTGTAAACGAAACAGGGAACTATTTTATTGCGACAGAAAACGCCCTGCAGTCTGAACGATTTGTCAATTGGCTTGAAGACGGCTCAAAGCAAAAATGGACGTTTGATGCAAAACGTGTCGAAGTGGCGCTCGGCTGGAAAGGCATCCGGGTGAAAGGCTTGGCATTTGATGTATTGATTGCAGCGTATTTGCTAAACACCATTGAAGGTCGCCATGATATTGCTGAAGTCGCTCAGCGGGAAGATCTTCATTTTGTTCAGTCGGACGAAGAAGTGTATGGCAAAGGAGCAAAGCGAAAAATTCCCGAACAAGCTGTTTTGGCGGAGCATCTTGTCCGCAAAGCAAAAGCCGTCTATGAGTTAAAGCCGATTTTGAGCAGGAAATTGACTGAGAATGAGCAAATGGAACTGCTGGCTGATCTGGAAATGCCCCTTTCTCACGTTTTGGCAAAAATGGAGAGATTGGGCATTCGCGTCAACGGCGAGCGTTTGAAAGCGATGGGCGAAGAGCTGGAAAAACAATTATCGTCCATTGAACAAACAGTCTATCAGCTTGCCGGCGTTGAATTTAATTTAAATTCACCGAAACAATTAGGCGAAGTGCTTTTTGAGAAGTTGAATCTGCCTGTAATTAAAAAGACAAAAACGGGCTACTCAACGTCTGCGGAAGTGCTGGAAAAACTGGAAAGCCAGCATGAAATCATTCCGCACATCTTGTTGTATCGCCAGCTTGGAAAGCTTTATTCAACCTATATTGAAGGCTTGTTAAAAGAAATCAACCCAAAAACAGGAAAAATCCATACGCGTTTCAACCAAGTGCTGACGCAAACCGGCCGTTTGAGCTCTACAGAGCCAAATTTGCAAAACATTCCAATCCGGCTTGAAGAAGGCCGCAAAATACGTGAAGCATTTGTGCCATCCCATCCTGATTGGGTGATTTTTGCGGCTGACTATTCGCAAATTGAATTGCGGGTTCTCGCCCATATCGCGCAAGATGAACGATTGATACAGGCGTTTAAAGACAATTTGGACATCCATACAAAAACAGCCATGGATGTGTTTCATGTGGATATTGAAGAAGTCACTCCATTGATGAGGCGGCATGCGAAAGCCGTAAATTTTGGCATTATTTATGGCATTAGCGATTACGGATTGTCGCAAAGTTTGGGGATTACAAGAAAAGAAGCCGGGGAATTCATCGACCGTTATTTGGAAAGCTATCCTGGAGTAAAAAAATATATGCAGGAGATTGTCCAAAAGGCGAAACGGGACGGTTATGTTTCAACTTTGCTGCATCGCAGACGCTATTTGCCAAACATTAACAGCCGCAATTTTAACTTGCGAAGTTTTGCAGAGCGAACTGCAATGAACACCCCGATTCAAGGCAGCGCAGCGGATATCATAAAAAAAGCGATGATTGAAATGGAACAGCGAATTCAAGCTGAAAATTTGAAAACGAACATGCTCATTCAGGTTCATGACGAACTCATTTTTGAAGCTCCGCAAGATGAAATAGAAAAATTGAAAACGATTGTGCCGGAAGTGATGGAAAACACCGTAACGCTCGATGTTCCCCTCAAGGTTGATTACGCTTATGGTTCAACATGGTATGATGCGAAATAAGGGGAGAAGGAGATGCCAGAATTACCAGAAGTCGAAACGATAAAGCGAACGCTTCAACATCTAGTTATCGGAAAAACGATTCAAGATGTTGAAATATTATGGGGAAAAATAATCAAACGTCCAAATGATCTGCTTCAGTTTAAAACACTTTGCCAAGGCCAAACGATACATGGCATTGATCGCAGGGGAAAATTTTTAAAATTTTTATTGGATGAACATGTCCTTTTGTCGCATTTGCGAATGGAAGGCCGCTACATGCTGCAAAAGAAAAGCGAACCATATGAAAAGCATACCCATGTGATCTTTTCATTTACAGATGAAACGGAACTGCGCTATATGGATGTAAGGAAATTTGGAACCATGCATTTGTTTTTGAAAGGCGAAGAAGAAAAACATGAACCATTGGCAAAACTTGGCGTCGAACCGTTTTCAAACGAATTCACACCCAATTTGCTGCAAACAGCTTTTCAAAAAACGGCTAGAACGGTGAAAGCGGTTTTGCTTGATCAATCCATCGTTGCGGGGCTTGGAAACATTTATGTTGATGAAGCGTTATTTCGAGCCCGGATTCATCCAAAAAGAATTGCCAATGAAATATCGGGCCGTTCCATTGAAACCTTGCATCAAGCAATTGTTGCAACGTTAAAAGAAGCGGTTGAAAAAGGCGGCAGTTCCGTGCGCACATATGTAAACAGCCAAGGGGAAATGGGAATGTTTCAACTCAAACATTGCGTTTACGGAAAAAAAGGGGAACCGTGCATCACCTGCGGAACTGAAATTGAAAGAACAGTCGTTGCACAGCGTGGGACCCATTATTGTCCGCAATGCCAAAAATAAAAACAGCTTAGCCCATACGTACCTTAGACATCCTCCTCCCATATACTATGGTAGTTTCTCAATCATTTTGTTCATCTGCGTTTGAACGCCGTTTCGAGGGAGGAGAAATTGTGGCTGCAGAATCGCTTGCCTTCTTGCTGCTGGCATTTGCAGTAAGCATCGATGGCTTTAGTGTAGGGTTTGCGTATGGAATCCGCAAATTGAAGCTTCCGTTTCGTTCACTTGTCATTATTGCCGTCTGTTCGGCTACTTTCTTTTTAGCTGCAATGGGCGTCGGATCCATGATTGAATCAATTGTTTCAGCGTCATTGGCCGAAAAGCTGGGTGGATTGATTTTGGTCGCCATCGGCATCTGGATCATATACCAAACCCGGCGCACAAGCAAAAAAAGCAAGGAAAGCAAAGAGAATATGCTTGTTCATTTTGAAATCAAATCATTAGGAATTGTCATTCAAGTGTTGGAAAAGCCGTCTGTGGCTGATTTGGATCAATCGGGTGCGATTACGGGGATCGAAGCGCTGATCGTCGGGATCGCTCTTTCATTAGATGCAATCGGCGCAGGCATAAGCGCGGCATTGCTCGGCTATTCTCCTTTCTTCATGTCGCTTTCCGTAGCTGCCATGAGCTCTTTTTTTGTATTGACGGGTTTAAAATGCGGATTGTTTTGTTCGAAGTTGACTTGGGTTGAAAAGTTTTCCATTTTGCCAGGATGTTTGCTTATGATCATCGGCGCTATAAAAATTGCGTAGTTCAGTGGGAAATCGGAATGAGTCGATTTCCCTCATTTACATATGGACACAAAGCAAGGAAAACGAAATGGAGGGCATACTATGATTATTGGCTTAACAGGAAGCATAGCTACAGGAAAAAGCACCGTGGCAAATATGATTAAAGAGCTGGGCATACCCGTTATTGATGCGGACAAAATTGCCAGAGAAGTGGTTGAGCCGGGCGAACCGGCGTATGAGCAAATTGTGAATCAATTTGGACAAGGCATTTTGTTTCCCGACGGAACACTTGATCGAAAAAAACTCGGTTCGATTGTTTTTCAAAATAAAGAAAAACGGGAACAATTAAATCGCATCGTCCATCCCGCAATACGAAAAAAAATGGATGCTCAAAAAAATGATTATTTGCAGCGCGGCTTTAAAACGGTCGTCATGGATATTCCGCTTTTATTTGAAGGGAAGCGCAATCAAAATGAATTTGATAAAATTTTACTCGTTGCGGTTTCTGAAGAAGTTCAGCTGAAACGCCTGCTGGAACGCGATAAAATGGGCGAAGAAGACGCAAGAAACCGCATCCGATCACAGATGCCGATTAAAGAAAAAATTCCGCTTGCCGATGCCGTCATCTGGAATAATGGCACGCTAGAGGAGACAAAAGCGCAATTATTGGCGATCTTAAAAAAATGGGGGGTAAATTAAAGGTTTCATTTTAAGCATTATATGCTATACTAATAGTAAATAAGTATAGCATATATCACGGAAGGGGCATCTTAATGAAAACGAAAATAGCAATTAATGGCTTCGGAAGAATCGGAAGAATGGTTTTCCGCAAAGCGATTACCCGCGGTGATTTAGATGTTGTTGCTGTGAATGCAAGCTATCCTGCGGAAACGCTGGCTCATTTAGTGAAATATGACAGTGTGCACGGAACGTTTGATGCCGATGTGAAAGCAGGCGACAACGCGTTAATCATAAATGGCAAAACGGTAAAGCTTTTAAGCAGCCGCGATCCGAAACAGCTGCCGTGGAAAGAGCTTGACATCGATATTGTCATTGAAGCAACTGGAAAATTCAGATCTAAAGAAACCGCTGGTTATCATATCGAAGCCGGGGCTAAAAAAGTTTTAATCACCGCACCGGGAAAAGATGAAGATGTCACAATCGTAATGGGCGTAAACGAAGAGCAATATGATGATGAGAAGCATGCAATCATCTCAAATGCATCTTGCACAACAAATTGTTTGGCTCCTGTTGCAAAAGTGCTTGACGATGCTTTCGGCATTGAGCGCGGGTTAATGACTACGGTGCATGCCTATACGAATGATCAGAAAAACATCGACAACCCGCATAAAGATTTGCGCCGTGCGCGGGCTTGCGGCATGTCGATCATTCCGACGACAACCGGCGCAGCAAAAGCTTTATCCAAAGTGCTTCCGCAATTAGAAGGAAAAATGAATGGCATGGCGCTGCGCGTTCCGACGCCAAATGTTTCATTGGTTGACCTTGTTGTCGATGTTAAAACGCCTGTTACAGCAGAATCCGTCAATCGAGTGTTAAAAGAAGCGTCGGAAGGCGAATTGAATGGAATTTTAGGCTATACGGAAGAGCCGCTCGTCTCTATTGATTTTAACGGAAATGAAAACTCATCCATCATTGACGGGCTTTCTACGATGGTCATGGGCGAAAATAAAGTGAAAGTGCTCGCTTGGTATGATAATGAATGGGGCTACTCCTGCCGGGTTGTTGATTTGGCGGAACATATCGGACAAGAGATGAAAAAACGCTCTGAAGTAGGGGTTTCATAACCTCTGCTTTTTTTTGCAATGAACGGCAAACGAACTTTTTGTGTTCCTTGCTTTTTTCATTCAAAGCTATACTTTTTCGCTGCAACCTGATACACTTGACTTGTATCATTGCTATCATAGATGGAGGAGAGCTTAGATGAGCGCAGTAAAGGAAAAGGGTTATTTTGGACAATTTGGGGGAAGCTTTGTTCCGCCTGAATTGCAAAAAGTGCTTTCAACGTTAGATGAGCATTTTGAAAGGTTTAAAAATGATGAAGCGTTCATCCAGGAATATAAGTATTATTTAAAAGAATACGTTGGACGCAGCAATCCGCTGACTTATGCCCGGCGTTTGACGGATCGGCTTGGCGGAGCAAAAATTTATTTGAAGCGCGAAGATTTAAACCATACTGGCGCGCACAAAATCAACAATGCGATTGGCCAGATTTTGCTTGCAAAACGGATGGGCCTGAATCGAATTATCGCTGAAACAGGAGCAGGGCAGCATGGTGTCGCCACTGCGACGGCATGTGCGATGTTTGGCATGGAATGCGTCATTTATATGGGAGCAGAAGATACAAAAAGACAAGCATTGAACGTGTTTCGCATGGAGCTGTTGGGAGCGGAAGTGGTTCCTGTAGAAAAAGGGCAGGGACGCTTAAAAGATGCGGTTGACGAAGCATTGGCAGATCTGGTTCAAAATCATGAAAACACGTTTTATTTGCTCGGTTCAGCGGTCGGACCGCATCCATACCCGACAATCGTGAAGCATTTTCAATCGATCATCAGCGAAGAATCGAAAAAACAAATTTTGGAAAAAGAAGGCAGGCTGCCAACGGCGATTGTCGCCTGTGCAGGCGGCGGAAGCAATGCGATCGGCGCTTTTGCCCATTATTTGGATGATGAAGAAGTGCGTTTAATTGGCGTTGAGCCTGATCAAGCTCCTTCATTAACAAAAGGCGTCCCCGCTGAGCTGCACGGATTTAGATGCTTAGCGCTTATCGATGAGGACGGGAATCCAATGCCGACGTATTCCATTGCAGCCGGTTTGGATTATCCGGGAATCGGACCCGAACACAGCTATTTGAAAGAATCGGGCCGTGCTGAATATTATGCCGTTTCAAATGAAGAAGTGTTGGAAGCTTTTCAATTGTTATCGAAAACAGAAGGCATTATTCCAGCGCTGGAAAGTGCGCACGCCATCGCTTACACGATAAAGCTTGCGCCAACTTTATTAAAAGATGACATTATCATCGTCAATTTGTCTGGACGCGGCGACAAAGATGTTCAGCAAGTATTTGACATGCTTTGATTTG
>CALKAO010000120.1 GCA_937983115.1 uncultured Caryophanales bacterium | reverse complement strand
GCAGAAATCTCGTAAACTTGCTTCTCGCCGTTTTCTGTTGTATAATAATTTTTGATTTATTCTTTTTATTAATAATAAATTCCTTATTTTTCTGTTTTTGTCTGTTATATAACAGGCTTTTTTTATTGCATAACGACACAGGAGATGACCGCTTTGTTTTATGATGAACGATTTCGTGGACTCACTCGCCGCGACATCCGCAAAGACTTCATTGCTGGAATCACAGTTGGAATTGTTGCCATTCCGCTTGGAATGGCATTTGCCATTGCATCAGGCGTCAATCCGGAATACGGCCTGTACACTACGATCATTGCCGGAATTCTCGTTGCATTATTCGGCGGTTCCCGTTTCCAAATTGCCGGCCCTACCGGCGCCTTTATACCAATTCTGCTTGCTGTTGTATTACAATATGGCTATGAAAACCTGCTAATTGCCGGAATGCTGGCAGGCATTCTCTTAATTTTCATGGGCATTTTTAAAATTGGAGGGCTTATTAAATTTATTCCCCGTTCGGTGACGATTGGATTTACCGCGGGAATCGGCGTCATTATCTTTACCGGTCAAATCGAAAACTTTTTTGGATTAGAAAATGTTGAGAAAAAAACTTATTTCCATGAAAATATGCTGGAACTCGCTCGCCAAGCGCACACTTTTAACTTCTACAGCATTCTTACCGCCATCATCGGTCTCGCTTGCATCATCATCATTCCAAGAATTGCGCCGAAAGTTCCGCTTCTGCTCGCTGCACTTATCGTGCCAACCGTAATTGCAATGATTTTCTATCCAAATAAATTGGAAACGATCGGAACCGCTTACGGAGGCATTCCGAATTCGCTTCCAGCTTTTCAATTTCCAGAAATTACACTCGATAAAATCATGCTGCTGTGGAAGCCGGCATTTGTTATCGCTTTTCTTGGCGTCATCGAATCATTGCTTTCAGCAGTCGTAGCAGACGGCATGACTGGCAAACGCCATAACTCAAACCGCGAACTAATTGGACAAGGCATCGCAAATGTCGTCACTCCGCTTTTTGGCGGCATCCCAGCAACGGGCGCCATTGCAAGAACAGCAACGAACATTAAAAGCGGTGCGCGCTCGCCGCTCTCTGGAGTCTTTCAAGGCGTTTTCGTATTCATCACGCTCCTTTTGTTTGCTCCTTATGCAGCCTATATCCCGCTTGCTAGCATGGCGCCAATCTTGATGATCGTTGCATGGAATATGAGCGAGCGCAAACAGTTTTGGCAAATCTTAAAATTAAAAAAAGGCGATTCTCTCGTTTTAATCGTGACCTTTTTGCTCACTGTATTCGTCAATTTAACGGTCGCTGTTGAAATCGGGCTTTTGCTCGCCATGCTTTCATTTATTATTCGAATGAGCCGTTCATTGGATATTGAAAAAATGATTCCAAAGCAGCCGGCGCAAGATATGCCGCAAGATTACATCATCGCCAACCAAAATTGTTCGCAATTTGATATTTATACGATCGAAGGCCCGTTGTTTTTTGGAACGGCTGCAAAATTCGAACAAACGTTGAACCGCGTCATTTATCGCAAGCCGAAAATTTTGCTGCTGCGCATGGATCGCGTTCCATTCATTGATGCAACGGGTGAAAACAATCTCGCTACACTCGTGCACAACTTCCAAAAAAGCGGCGCGGCATCATTTTAGTTTCTGGAATCAGCGAGCAGCCATTCACCATTTTAAAATCAAGCGGCCTGTATGAAAAAATTGGCAGCGAACGCATTTTTAAAACGACAGAAGAAGCCATCGCATACGGCACAGTTTTGCTGCAAGACCATTTATGCAAGTCTTGCATGCAAAAAAAGTTCACGCAATGCCGCGCTTTTCAAAACGTCAAACAATCGCCGCAGTTAATTGCCGAAAAAGTGACAAAAAGGGTGGAAACCTACCAAAATTAGGATCCCATGGTATGATAGATCATAGAAAGAAGCCACAAATGATAAAAGGAGGCTTGCTGACAGATGTTCCATTTATATTCAAGAATATTGGTGGCATACGACGGCTCAAAATTAAGCGAAAAAGCGCTCCAGGCGGCAGTCGAGCTCATAAAGCAATCACCCGAAATAGAACTTGATGTCGCCACGGTTTATGACGTTCCAAAAGGGCTGGGAGGCTTCGGCCTCTACAATGAAGGGCTGCTTAAAGAATTTCGCGCTGGGACAGAAAAAATGATGGAAAAAGTCGAAAAAAAACTAAAAGAATTGAACGTTCCCAATAAAATCCGCACGTATGTCCTGGAAGGAAATTCTGCAAAAGTGCTCATTGACTTCGCCAACGAACGCGATACGGATTTAATCGTTATCGGCAGCCGAGGATTAAGCGGATTGCAGGAAGTATTTCTTGGAAGCGTCAGCCATTACGTCGTTCAACATGCAAACTGCCCCGTGTTTATCGTAAAATAAGTTGAGCAGCCAACGGCTGCTTTTTTTATTTGGGGCATTGCGGTTTATCGTTTGCAATCCAACCGTTTTAAAGCATAGACACCCCTCTTTGAATGAACAATCGCTCGGTTATTCGCAATAACGCTCATCACAACGATACATTTTTTAATTGATGCAATGAGTTTGTTCATGCCCGGGATGGCAAGCGCCAATGAAATAAAACCGGCAAATAAACTGCCTGCCAAAACTGCAATGGATGATTGGGCGAAAAATAATGCCGGAAAAACTCGCAAACTTTGAAATAAAGACAGCATCAGAAAAATTGAACAAAACGGTTTTGCCCTTGCTTCTCCCGCCTTTTCCATCCAACCCCGAATCTGATTCGAACCTTGCTCTGTTTTTTTAACAATCGAGCCAATGTTTGATTCATCCCCATAACAGAAGCGAACGATCATTCGTTCTATTGGAAAACTTTCATTCGCTGCCCATTATTGTTCTGCTTGTTTCATCATAATGCATTTCGCAGGCGCATTTGCTACACCGCTATATCTGTGCAAGCGCAATGAATAGACGGCATTCACACAAAAATTTCAGTTCGCGGACAACATATCATGCTTTTGCTGGAATCAATCTTTACAAAAATAGAAACATGACGCCTTGTATCGCGCCAATGATGCCGCCGAGCAGCGCTCCTAAATACGTAATCATTTTGAACTCGCGGCTTGTAATGGCCAAAACGATCTCTTCAACCCGCTCCAACGGAAACGATTCAACCTGCTTTTGAACCATTTCCTCCAAATGCAGCTTTTCCATGACAATTTCCATTTTTTCAACAGCAAAATCACGCAGCATGGCAACAAGCTTTGGCACGATCGTTTCAAGAATGAAATCTTTCTGATCGGCAAAAAGTTCATGAATGGGGCGATTGAACCATTGGCCGATGCCAGCATGCCTGCTCACTTGCGTTTTCAGCCATTCAAGCCATGCACCGTAATGAATGCTGCCATCAAATTCGCGAAGCGTTTTTTGCTGAAAACGCGACCATTCTTTTTTCGCCATGCTTTCAAGCCATTGGTGTGTCTCCGGCTGCTGAAAAAACTTTGCAATTTCAGCCTGGACTTTGCTTATGATGCTTTCATTGCCTAAAAACATTTTCACCATATTTCCAAGCGCGCCTTTATTACCTAACAATCGTTCAATGAAATGTTCGATGGCATGCATCCCTTCTTCGCTTTCAAAATACATCATCGCTTTTTGGCAAAAAACTTCGCTCCATTCAGGAATCCGCTCATCAATCGATTCACGCAGCCCGAACGGCAGCACGTGAATCAATTTCTTTCCTTTCAATCGGTCAATGGCTTGCCAATATTTTTCTTCCAGCTTTTCAAGCAGAAACTGTTCCACATTTTCATCGGCCCGTTCCATGTTCCACGATTGCAAAAATTGAAGGAGCGTGACATCGCTTTCTAAAAAATGCGCTGTTTCTTTTTTCACAAAATCATTCAGCTCTTCTATGAATGGCTCTTCATAAAGCTTTTCAGCCATCCCTTCTTTCGTCAATAGATGTTCAACAACGACAAGTCCAAGTTTTTCAGCAATGTCTTTGCGCCGCCTCGGAATCAGCCCTGGAGTAAACGGCATTCGCCATTTTCCAAGGTAAACAGGATGCAGCGGACGAAACAGCATTTTTATCGCAATGTAATTTGTTATGCCGCCGATCAGCGCCCCGGCAGCAATTAAAAAAAGAAAACGAAACAAAATCTCCATTTCTCATCTCTGCCTTTTCCATCCAATCTACAGCCAACCCTTAATGCAAGATACTTTATCACAACCTGGCGAAGATGTACATAGGATACGATATGAGCGTTTGCCTAGTTTGATTCTTCCAATTAAGTAAAAAGAGAGGGAAGCGCATGCGGATGAAAACCATCATAAAACCCTTTCATGAAACGAATGGATGCGAACTAAAAATTCCCCAATCGCTCTATCAGCGAATCAATCATGCGAACGGTTCAAACGAAATGCATTTTACATTCGGAAAACGCTCTGTTCCCATTCAATTCCAATCAGGCGGCGACAGGTTAGAAATCAACAAGCAGCTGGCTTCTGAATTGCTCATTCCGTTTGAGGATCATCCCATTCATATGAACTATGACGTACAGAACAAAGAACTGAAACTCGGTCCGGTTATCGCTCTTTTAACAGCCGAAAACTGCCACCGCCCACACGGCGAACCGTTTGGTGCAGCCGGTTCTTTTTTTAAAGAAATGGCTCGCTATTGCATCCAAAAAGGATTTTTTTTCTACGTTGTGCCGCTGCAAGCTCCACATAACGATGAACCGTTATTCGGCTGCCGTTGGGTGAAGGATCGATGGGTAAAAGAAAATTTGCCTTATCCGAACGCGATCTACAATCGGATCACTTCGCGCAAATTAGAGAAAAGCGAAGAAGCAAAAGCGCTGTTCAATGCTTTTCAGAAGCATCACGTTCCAATCTTTAATGAACGATTTTTAAATAAATGGGAAGTTTACAACGCGTTGCAATGCGAGCCTGTGCTCATTCCGCATCTGCCCAAAACCATCTTATACCGCCAAGCGTCTGATCTCGATTCCATGCTGCAAAACCATGCGGTTATTTTTGCAAAACCGATCACAGGAAGCCTTGGAAAAGGAATCATTAAAATTACGCATTCCAACGGCAACTATACCGTGCAATACTCCCACCAATCGCTGGCGCAGCATCGCGAATATCGTCTTTTGCCGCTTCTTCGCGCCACGATGCCGGCTCTAAAAAGACAGCCGTATCTCATCCAGCAGGGGATTGAACCTTTGACTTTTAACGGCCAGCCGACCGATTTTCGCATTTTATTAAACAAAAATCAAACCGGAGTATGGCAGGTCACTTCAATCGTCGCCCGCCGTTCCGCAAATGAACGAATCGTCTCAAATGTAGCAATGGGAGGTTCGCTTCACCGTCCTGAACAGTTGTTATCCGCCTGGTTTACGAAGCATGAGCAAAAGGCCATATCAAAATTGCTTGTCGAGTTATCCTTGCAATGCGTCAAAACGATCGAACAGCATTGTCAAGGAACGTTCGGCGAATTCGGCATCGATTTGCTGATCGATGAACATGGGAAGCCGTGGATCCTTGAAGTGAACACGAAACCATCCAAAACCGAAGATGCCACAGCAATTACAATGAATCGTTCCATTCGGCCATCAACAAAAGCTCTCATTCATTATGCAGCATTTCTTTCAGGCTTTGAATTTGATTGAGAGGTGCGATGCAAAAGTGATTTCACTTGGCATATTGACGCTGCATCCGCATGTGGAGTCAAATTACGCTACAGCCATGGCGAAACAAAGCAAAAAGTATGGCATTTCCGTCTTTCGCTTTCATCCCCATCAATGGGACGCCGCAACAAATCTAGTCAAAGGAAAACAATATGACGATGCTGCCGGCACTTGGAAAGACTGCACGTTTCCACTCCCGGAATATATATACGATCGCTGCTATTATTCTTACAGGCATCAGCTCGACGAATACATCACCGTAAAAAAGCTCAAACAGAAAGCCGATTTTCTTTCCACGGGATTGCCGAACAAATGGTCCGTCTTTCAAACGTTGAAACGCCACCCTTCACTCCGGCCTTTTTTGCCAAAAACCGCAAAAGTTTCAAGCACTGAAGCCATCCTTTCACAGCTTGCCATAGAAAAAAAGCTTGTCTTAAAACCATTATGGGGCGCTCACGGCAAAGGAATTTTCTTTTTGAAAAAAGCGAAGCATGCGATTGCCATTCACACCCATCACAGCGGCAGCAAAATTACAAAAACCATGCCTTTAAAGCATTTCAAACGCTGGCTTCACACCATAAACGCCGCTCAAAACTACATGATGCAATCATTTCTGCCGTTAATGAACGACCGAAATGAACCTTTTGACGTCCGCATCCTCGTACAAAAAAATCGGCAGGGAAAATGGCAGGAAACCGGGCGCGGCCTTCGCATCGGAAAACAGGGAAATTACGTTTCCAACCTTCATAACGGAGGAAAAATCATTTCCTTTAATGAGTGGCTGCTGCGCACGCCGCCAGTTCGAAAACACCGAGCAATGAAACAGTTGGATGCGATCATTGCGCTCCTGCCGCCTCTCCTCGAGAAGCGGCATGGCCCGCTGTTTGAAATCGGCATTGACGTCGGCATTGACCAATCCGGGAATTGCTGGGTGCTTGAAGCCAATTCCAAGCCAGGCTATCGCACCATTTTAAAAACAACAAACAAAAAATTGTTTGAGCGGCCGCTCCAATACTGCCTGTATTTGCACCGATTAAAATCGAAAGGAGTTGCTCAGCGATGAACGTATTCGAAAAGCCGATCCCGCTTCAATTTCATCGCCAAATGCAAAATACAATATCGCTGCCGCGCAGCAATTATAATCGGCTGATAGCAACTGGAATCATGCCAAGCAAGCTGGCTTTCGGAGCTAAATTGGTTGATGCCAAAGTGATTCCTCATGATTCCAGCAATGGTTCGTGCAAGCTTGCTTATCATCTCGCAAAAGATTTATCCATTCCATTTGAAGCCAATGTCCGTTTGTTTGCAGACGAGCATGTGCTGCATATCGGACCATTGATTGGAATTTTTACAGCTGGATTTACCAGCAGTCGCCAACGCCCTGTCGGTGATCGCTCCCTGATGTTTGCGCAATATTTATCGACTGCACTTAAAACGGGCGGCTATGTTTTCATCTTTGGTTCACACGTCATCGATTGGGAGAATGGAATCATTTCAGGGTACATGTATACACAAAATGGATGGCAGCAGCATGACATTCCATTCCCGCACGTCGTTTATGATCGGATTCCAAACCGCAAAGCCGAACAGCTTCCGATGCTGCAAAAAATTAAAAAAAGAATGCAGACAAATTATCGCATTCCATGGTTTAATTCCGGCTTTTTCAATAAATGGACCATTTATAAAAAGCTTTCCGAAAACAGCGATGTCAGACACTACTTGCCCAAAACGGCTGTCAATCCAACGGCTGAAACCGTCGAAGCGATGTTAGAGGATTATCGGCACGTCTACATGAAACCAGCAGACGGAAGCCTCGGCGCCGGCATCTGCCACATTATTAAACGCGAAAAAGATGGCCTCTATTATTGCCGCTACCTAGATGACAGAAAAACCGTTATCAAACGATACGCAAGTTTGCCAACATTGTTCGATCAGCATTTTCCCAGCGAAAAACGCACTCAGTTCATTGTCCAGCAAGGCATTTCTTTATTAAAAATCAACAGCAGGCCTGTCGATTTTCGCATTCATACCAATAAAAATTTGCAAGGCGAATGGCAAATATCGGCCATCGCAGCGAAAATTTCCGGTTCGAATCGCCTCACTACGCATTTGGCAAATGGAGGTTCCGTCAAAACAATTGACGAATTGCTGAAAGACAGCCCATCCATCCAGCCTGATATCAAAAACCTGCAAAACACAACACTCATGCTCAGTCAGGCATTAGAAGAAAAATTGGATGGATTTCATGGCGAATTCGGCTTCGACATGGGCATCGACATTAACGGCCGCATTTGGATGTTTGAAGCCAATTCAAAACCCGGCCGCGCCATCTTCAGCCATCCAAAATTAAAAAAAGAAGACATCATAACAAGGCAATTGCCGTTTGAATTTGGAACATACTTGACAGAAACAAGCATTAATCAACCGGAGAAAGTTCTTCCATGAATAAAGCGAATTTTCTTGTCGGGATTCTTTCTGGCAGCCATAAGCAGAAACGATTTTCCGGCGATGAGCCATTTTTTCAAAACATCCAGAGCGAACTGGCGAAACAAAATGGCCTCAGCTATGTGTTTACGCCGGATGCTGTCGGACCTCAAACCATCAACGGCTATGTTTTTGAAAACAGCGAATGGAAAAAAAAGACGTTCCCTTATCCCGAAGTCGTTTACAACCGCCTTCCTTCAAGAAAAGCGGAAAATTCACAAAAGATGCAAACGTTTTTTGAAACACTGAACCAAGAGCAAATCCCGTATTTTAATCCGCGGTTTTTTAATAAATGGGAGACATACGAAACGTTAATCGCCTGCCCTCATTTAAAGATTTCTCTGCCGCATTCCGAATTATTAACAGATACGGAAAAAGCCTTCGCTTTTTTAAAAAAACATGCTTTTATCTATATTAAACCAATCGGCGGAAAAACGGGAAAAGGCATTTTATCGTTAATCAGTCAAAATGAAAATGACTTTAAAGTGACGACACAAACCCGTTCTAAAAACCTCTCTGCCAACGGCGTCTATCGCCTGTTTTCAACCTTGCTGCAACAGTCCCTTAACGCACATCTTCTGCAGCAAGGCATTCATCTCAATCAATGGAACGGGCAAAAATATGATTTTCGCGTGCTTCTCTTAAAGCCGCAGCACGAATGGAAAGTCATCGGCATTGGAGTCCGCGCGGCCGCTCAACATAAAATCACAACGCATACGCTGAGAGGAGGCGCCATTCTTCCTTTCGAAGAAATCCGTCCAAAAGCCAACGTCGACGCTTTAACATCCGCTGCCAAACAAGTTGCGGAAGCGCTAAGCAAAACCTATCCTTTGTTAAGAGAATGCTCACTCGATATCGGCAGAGATGAAAATGGCGGTTTTTGGCTGTTTGAAATGAATACGAAACCGATGGCATTTGATGAAGAGCACATCGAAAATCAACGGGTGATCGAACTTTGCAAAACATTTCGCCATCTTGCTCATCTTCGCTTGGCTGGTATATCATAAGCAGCCAGGTTTTGTTTTTTTCAATGAAAAAAATTGCCAACCAGGTTTGGACAAAAACCATGCGAACGAAGCGCAAACTTTTAAAATTATGGATAAAAATAAAATTCCATTCAAAAGCAGGCGATTCTTTTATTTTTTCGCTGTTCCAATTATACATGACGACACTGCCTCCTTT
>CALKAO010000119.1 GCA_937983115.1 uncultured Caryophanales bacterium | reverse complement strand
TAGAATAATATCTTTGTGACGAATGCCTCACCTCGTGAGGATTTTCATGATAGCATGGCATGTTTAAAAAATCAACTGGTAAATTTATGCATATCCAAACAAAAACGACTCGTTCGCCAACCCGGCAAAAGAGTCGCTTCAATAAATATGTTTAAATCATTATGGATAATATTCTTTTTTTTGCCGCATGTATTTTGCGCAATCCACTGGCGAAGCAATCCGACGATAAAGATTAAACAAAATTTGATACCGCTCTTCCATCGCTTTTTTGACAACGTTATCAATTCTGCTGTCTTCAAAATCAAACAGCAGCTCATCCATTTCACGCTTTAACAAATACTCGAGTTCCTGCATTTCTTTAAAGTCAACAATCAATCCGAGCAACATCGCCACTCCTTCTTTTTCTCTATGCTGTATTCTCTGCTTTGCTCATATGCATCAACGGTTCAGACAATTTCAGTGCCTTCATTTTTTGCCTGAAATGAAAAATCAAGCTTATTTTCATTTTTTCCAAAATCGGATTTTTTATCAAAAATTTTCCTTGAAGTATGAACAAGGGTTGACGAGCATACAGATGTATAAAAAACGTTCGTTAAGGAGGGTGCAATGAAATTTATTTATGTCATTGAGGCTTCGCGCATTAAACATTATCTCATCATCCTCGCTGCTGCTCTTTTTTCTGCGGTGCTTTTATATGTCGAAAAAGATGAAATAGCAGTGCTCACTTCCGCAGTTGGCCCGCACGCTGTCGATTCCATTCAAACGGACGACAAAGTGATTGCGTTAACCTTTAACATTAGCTGGGGTGAAAAACAAGCCATCCCAATCTTAGATGTTTTAAAACAATATGAGATTAATGAGACGACGTTCTTTTTATCCGGATCATGGGCTGAGCGAAATCCTGAAACCGTCGAACGAATTGTTGAAGACGGCCATGAAATCGGCAATCTTGGATTCCATTATGAGCACTATACAACGCTGGAAACTGACGAGATCAAAAAAGACATTCAACTTAGCAGCCATGTGTTGAATGAATTGACGAAACAACAGCCAACATTGTACCGTCCGCCGCATGGAAGCTTCGATAAACGCGTGCTGAAACTGCTCGATGACTACCACTACACAACCGTTCATTGGAGCGTTGATTCAGAGGATTGGAAAAATCCCGGCACGGAAAATATTGTAAAAAATGTCATTGAAGCAGCAAAAAGTGGAGATATCGTATTGATGCACGCATCCGATTCCGCAAAACAGACAGCAAATGCGCTGCCAAAAATCATCGAACATTTTCAGAAAAAAGGCTTCCGCTTCGTGACCGTATCCGAACTGCTTGCAAATTCTAAAACAGAAACTGAAGAGATTAAATAAACGTTTGTTCAAAGCCGATTCAGCTAAAAAAAGTTGCCAAAAAAATACTTTTTGCTGAAAAATTTTCCTTTTCCATCATATCCTTTAAACAAGGCTGTTTTTAATATGTTGAACAAAAAAAGCTGTTCGGAAAGTCATTTTTTACTGACTTTCTGAACAGCTCCTTGCCTTTTCGCTGCCAGTTCTTGTGCGCTTCGTTCATTTAAATGGTGCAAAATCAACACTTGCCATGCATTTGCGGCAATCAAAACGGCAAACATAATCACAATCCATTTAAATTCATTGGCCCGCAACACCGGGAACCATTCGATCGTCGTCACAACAATCATTAAAAACATCGCTGGCACAAATGCTTCCCGATTCGTCTGCTTTTGTTTCAAATATCCCACGATTAAACCAAAAACAAGCAATAAAACCGCAGGAATGAAATACGGCCCAAGCGGATCGCCTTCTTCAGCAAATGTCGTATAGCGCAAATACACGATATCAAACAAAACAAAAGCAATGATTACGAGTTGGACCGCATTCCACAATTTTACGGAACGGAAAATGCCAAGTCCAAAGCGATGAATCGTCAAATACGCAAAAAATCCCATTTGGCTGATTAAACTAAAAATGCAGGAAACCCCAAAAAACCAAATGGCCAACGCAATAAATTCACCGACACTTTTATATAAATCCGATTCGATAATTAAACCGGTTACCATCCCAACAAAAGCGCCAATCACTAAAGTCGAAAAAAACAGCCGGACCCAATTTCGTGCATTCACTCCAAATCCCCCAAATCTTCTGCTTTCATTTTCCTTTTTCGATTGTATCAATACAAAGATAAAAAAGCCAGCCGTTCCTTTTTCCACCAAGCATATCCAGGATGAAAAAGTGAAAAACTGATGATAAGAAAATGTTCAAAAAGGAAGCAAAAGACACTTTTGCCATCATACGATAACATCTCGGCCCAAGCAGCACCGAAGTTCATGAATGCAGCCGCTTTACAACATGCGATGCCGGCCTTTTTGAACACACTTGAAAAAGAATCGAAAGGAAAGACCAAAAATGATGAAAAAATGGACAACAGTCATCATCCTTTGTTTCCTCGGGTCATTTCTCATCTCGTGTGCTGCAAATGAAGCAAGAGGAAATGACGCTTCATATGAGGAAACAAAAAAGATGATGGTCGACATATTAAAAACAGATGACGGAAAAAAAGCGTTGGAAGATATTTTAAACGATGATCACTTTAAGCAGCAAATCGTTTTAGACCAGGAAACCGTGAAAAAAGCCATTGAAAGCACGCTTGTATCTGAAAAAGGGAAATCATTTTGGGAACAGCAGTTTAAAGATGAAAAATTTGCAGAAACTTTTGCCAAAAGCATGGAAAAGCCGTTTGAAGATTTGATGAAAGGGCTGATGAACGATCCGGAATATCAGCAAAAAATGATGGATATTCTGCAAAATCCTGAAATGGAAAAAAACTTTTCAAAATTAATGAAAAGCAACGAATTTCGCTCGCATTACCAAAAGCTGATTGGGGAAGCATTTGAAAATCCCATCTTTAAAGCGGAACTTTTCGACATGATGAAAAAAGTTGCAGATGAACAGATGAAAGCACAAGGCCAAGAAGATGGCCAAGGCGGCGGACAAGGCGGCGGCCAGGACCAAGGAAGCCAAAACTGATTTCTGCCAACAAGAAAACCAAAGGGAGTGCAAATGTCCTTTGGTTTTCATTTCATTATTTTTCTAACTTTTTAACAAGCTTTTTCGCGATATCCGCGTATATTTTCCCAATTGGATGGTCTTCTTCATAAATGGAAGGGGCAAAATCTTTTCCATCCATTTTCGGCTGGCCGAGCGGAATTTCGCCAAGCAAATCCGTTTTCAATTCTTTCGCAAGCTTTTTTCCGCCGCCTTTACCAAAAATGTATTCTTTTTCACCTGTCGCTTTATTTTCAAAATAGCTCATGTTTTCAATGACGCCGACAATTTCATGATTGGTCTTCAAAGCCATTGCTCCTGCTCTTGCAGCAACAAACGCAGCAGTCGGATGCGGCGTCGTAACAATAATCTCTTTGCTTGACGGCAGCATGTCGTGGACATCGAGCGCTACGTCGCCGGTTCCGGGCGGCAAATCAAGCAGCAAATAATCGAGATCGCCCCATTCCACTTCGGCAAAAAAGTTGTTTAACATTTTCCCGAGCATCGGTCCGCGCCAAATGACCGGTGAGTTGTCTTCAACAAAGAAACCCATCGACATAACTTTAACACCAAATTTTTCAGCCGGATAAATTTTTTCCGCAATCACTTTCGGGCGCGAATCAATCCCCATCATGTCAGGCACACTGAACCCGTAAATATCGGCATCAATAATGCCAACCTGTTTTCCCAAGCGGGACAGCGCTGTGGCAATATTCACCGTTACCGTCGATTTTCCGACGCCGCCTTTCCCGCTCGCAATCGCAATAAATATCGTCTTATTATCTGGGCGCAAAAGCGGCGGCATTTGCGGATTTGGCCGATGGCGAGCTCCGCCTTGGCTTTGCCGGCTTCCATCCAAATTTTCAAACCGCAGCCCAACCGATTCCGCGCCTGCGCCTTTCAGCAAATTGACTATTTGCTGCTGGACTTGCATTTGTTCTGCAGTGCCTGTCCGATTTAACGCCACTTTTACGCTGACATAGCCGTCTTTTATTTTTATATCGCGAAGGCCGCCCGTATCAACGATGCTTTTATGTAAATCCGGATCTTGAACTTGCTTCAAAATTTCCCTGACTTTCTCTTCCGTCAACAACAATGTCACCTTCTTTCAAAGTTCTTTAGCTAACGCTACTATAGTATAGCATTAATCGATTCTCAACCCCAAAAGAAGCAATTGGCAATTTAACAAAAAAGCCCAGCATCGTTTCAAACGCAAAAAAATCGCGCCCAGCCCGCTTTGGCGATGGCGGCTGCGATTTAAAATATCGGCATCGTTCACAATATTTTTAAAAATAAAAAGAAGTTCACCCTTATTTGCTCATGCCCATGCCATTTCATCAGCAAAACTTGCGAACTTGCCCATGCCAATACGTGCGGAAATCGCCTAGTTTTCCCGCAAATGGCCTCTGTAAACTTATTTGTCAGGCGCCTTTTCGTTCGTAAAGTAGCGCAAAATTCCCTGATAAATCGAAGCTGCCACTCGATTTTGATATTCTGATTCGCTTAAAAGCTCCGCTTCCGTCGGATTTGACAAAAAACCGACTTCAACGATCGCGCCGGGAATTTTTGCTTCTTTTAAAAGAAAAACAGACGATAGCTTTTTCGCCAAACGGTTCGTATTTTCCAAATTTTTCTGAAATTCATCTTGAATGAACCGCGAAAGAGCACGGCTGTCTTCATTCGTCGGATTATAGAACGTTTGGGCTCCCCGCCATCTCGGCGAAGGAATGGCATTCAAATGAATGCTGACAAACAAATCGCGATTCGGTGCATTAATGATTTCCAAGCGTTTATATAAATCTTGCGTTTTGCGCCGGCTATACCCCTTTAAATCTTCAGGCGCCAAATCGCGATCGGTTTCCCGCGTCATCACAACATACGCGCCGGCTTGCTGCAGGTAATCACGCAACTTAAGTGAAATCTCAAGAGCGATTTCCTTTTCCACAGCTTCGCCGCCGCGGCCGATTGCTCCGCCATCCACTCCCCCATGTCCGGGATCAATGACGATCACTTTTCCTGTGAGAGGCAAATTCCAATTTGCATGTGTGCCAACATATGTACGATAGAGATAAACACTCGCACTGACTAGAAATAAACATCCCACAATCGCCAAGCCCATATAAATTCTTAATTTCACCTAACTCCCCTCCACGCCGAACAGCCCTCTCTTGTACACTTTATTAAGACAAGGGCAGCAATATGACGCAGAGCGGAGAAAATTTTTAGTAAAGCCGAAGCCGGCGGCGTTTCACGCCTTTCTCTAATCCCAGCTGCCACCAACGGCCAATGAACGATGCGCATGCATGGTACAATTCTTCAAATACAGCATCATATTCCCCCCAAAACAGCCAATAATCAAATAGCGCATCAGCAGACTGCTTTAAATCTTGATCTGCACGCGCACGCACCTTTTCTACGGTTTCGCCGGATTCAATAAATTTGCTGTACGATACGCCCGCCAGATATGCATCAATCGCCATATCAACACATGTTTCTTCCAATTCCCTCTGGATAAACAGCGAACGATCGTTGAACGCTAAAAAACGTTTGCGCACATCTTTAATAATTTCAGACAGCGAAAGTTCGACTAACACACTTCGTTCAAGACGAAACCTTTTTTGTTCCTTCCGTTCCAAAAAATTTGTAATCACCTTCATAAAAAAGATCCCCCCGATTCCTGCGTGTTTCTATTAGTTTTTTACACAATCTTGATGTTATTCAGGAAAAGAGTGGGATCCTAAATCGCAAGATTTGATATAATAGGACATCATTTGATTATATAATTTGGGGATAATAATAATGAAGAAGCAAGTGAATGTTCTTGGGATTGACTTTTTTAACGCAACTAAAGAAGAAATAGCGGACATTTTAATCAACCGCATTGAGAACAAGGATAAAACATTTGTTGTCACCGCAAATCCTGAAATTGTCATGTACGCCAACAAACATGATGAATATAAACAAATACTTGGCGCTGCAGATTATATCGTTCCGGACGGCATCGGCATTGTAATTGGCGCTAAAATTTTAAAACAGCCTCTGAAGGAGCGCGTGGCAGGGTTCGATTTAATGAATGAACTGCTGTCTGCCGCAAATAAAAATGCATGGCGCGTTTACTTTTTAGGCGCGAAAGAATCTGTAATTGAAAAAACGGTTAAAAATATTGCAAATACATATCCGAACCTCGTCGTCAGCGGCTTCCATCACGGCTATTTCGACATCAACGATGAAGCCATTGCCGACAAAATCAAAGCATCCAAACCCGATCTCGTTTTTGTTGCGCTTGGCTATCCGAAACAAGAAATGTGGATCCACAACCATCTGCCGATGTTTGACAAAGGGCTCTTTATGGGCGTTGGCGGAAGTTTTGACGTATGGGCCGGCGAAGTCAAACGCGCCCCTTATTTTTGGCGAAAATTAAATTTAGAATGGCTCTATCGGCTTATCAGGCAGCCGTCTCGCTGGCAAAGAATGTTGTTTTTGCCGCAGTTTCTTATTAAAATCATAAAGAAAAGAGCATGATCCGGAGTCCAATTCAAAGATCATGCTCTTTTTCATTTAATATTCTGGCCGTTCACTCGCCATTTCCGTTTCACCCAGCGGGTAAATTTCAAGATGCGATTTTAAATCCGCTTTTAATTCCGCCAATGCCAGCTCATCCACTTGCCAATAATAAACCCGCTGGCCGTTGCGATGTTGAAGATGAAGATCGCTTCCTTCCAAAGTCAAAGTTTCAACAGCCAAATTTCCAGAAATGCCGTAATCAATAAACGCCTTCATCTCATCAAACGTCATGTTCGTCTTCATGTTCGCGCCTATCGCTTCGATCACCTCGCCATATTTTACAACCGATGTACCCGAAGCGGCTCTATTCAAGATTGCTTTCATAATTTCCTGTTGGCGTTTTCCACGTTCAATATCATTATCAAGTTTTCTTGTGCGGGCAAGTGCAAGCGCTTCTTCGCCATTTAGCCGCTGAAAACCGGCTTCCAATGCAATCGCATTTGGACGATCTCGGGAATCCTGTTCAGAAAACGAATATGGAACGTTAACATCAATGCCGCCTAGGGCATCAACCACTTCCATAAACGCTTCAAAATCAAGCCGGACATAATAGTCAACCGGAATTTCCAACAAATGCTCAACCGTCTCAATCGTAGCGCGCGGCCCTCCATAACTGTGGGCATGGTTGATTTTTGTTTCATATCCCACTTCAGGAACATACACGCGCGAATCTCTCGGAATCGATAGAAGCTTGACCGATTTTTCATCTTTATTTAATGTAGCAAGCATTAAAGCGTCCGAACGCCCATTTTCTTCGGTGCCCCGCTTTTCACTCGTATCGACGCCGATAAACAGCACGGATACGTTATCAAAATTTGGATCAACGCGTTTATCGCGCAAATCTGATTTCCCCCGATCATCATAAAATGCCTCGCTCAACACCGATTCTGCTTTTTTATATAAATAAGCGCCATACGCTGTGCTTACCAAACCAATTAAAAGAATGGGGAAAACGAAAAACCAAAAGATCTTTTTTCTTCTTTTTTTCTTTCTTCGAGCAATACGTCCCATACACGGGTTCCCCTTTTCCAAAGTATAAATAAAATTCAAATTTCGTTAAATTCTATAATACTATGTTTTTCTACAAACGTAAAACATATTTTTAAAGATTTTCCGAACCATGGCGCCAACTGATTTCCCATTATCTGCGGGTTTTAGAAGAATGATAAAACGTTTCAACAAATTGGCGGCTTGAATTTCCTGTCGAAAATTGATTCCATTCGCGCGCGAATTCTGCAATTTTTTCAAAATTAAACCGCTTTTCGCGGATCGCTTGAATTAATTCGTCCGTCTGTTTCACAACGGGGCCGGGAACAATTTTTTCGTAATGCTCTAGAAGCCCGCGCTTTTCCCGATACTCATCTAAATCATAAGCAAAAAACACCATCGGCTTTTGCAAAAGCGCAAATTCAAATGGAATCGACGAATAATCAGTCACAAGCACATCGGTTATCACGAATAAATGATTGCTGTCGATTTCATTTGATACATCATATACAAAATCCGGATACTCATTCATTACATTCTTTTGAACAGCAGGATGCAAGCGCAAAAACAAGACATACTCATCGTGAAAAGCTTCGTACAGCTGCCGCACATTTAGCGCTAATGCTGAAACCTGCAGCTCATCATCCCGATACGTAGGCGCATATAAAATCACTTTTTTTTCTTTGACAATCGGATATCGATTTTGCAAATCCCGCTTCACACGCTGCATTTCACTGCGATTAAAGAAGAAATCGGTTCTCGGAATGCCGCTGCGAATCATGCGTTCTCCCGGCAAGCCAAAGCTTTCTTGAAAAATTTGCGCCATCTTCTCGCTTCCGACAACAACATAATGAAACCGGCTGTACACTTTTTGAAATCGTTTCAACGCTCGAGGCGAACGCACATTGATTGAACGGTCCTTTAATCCAAACTGCTTCAACGCTCCAACCGCATGCCACAATTGAATGCATCTGACATTCGATTTAAAGCGGCTCGCAGCCAAAAATCCAAAATAATTATCGACAATGACAGTCTTTGACGTCGCAAGATGATAGATCGAACGCACCCATTGCAGCGGATGGCGAAGTTCAAACAATAAAACGGGGCGGCTCACATGTTTTTTAAAATCCACGCGGCATTGGGAAGTTTTTAAAATCACGATCTGCTCGTCTGTCCGCTTTTCCAGCTCTTTTGCGACAAATAAAATATTATCCCCAAAGGAAGCCACGAACGTCGACTTCTTCTTTTGGGGATAAACTTTAAAGAGCGAAAAAAGACAAGCAAAAACGAGCAGGTAAATCGAAACGGCAAACTCTCTAGCCATTTTTCGCATTATTCAAGTCTTGCTTGATTTTTGTCGTTGAAATGCCGACCGTTCTTGGCAAATAAACGACATCGCAATAATCCTTCAAAAAGTCAAATTTGCCTTCCCAATCATCCCCCATGACAAACACGTCAACGTTGTGATTAATCACATCATCCACTTTTTGCTCCCATGAATACTCGGGAATCACTTCATCAACATAGCGTATCGCCTCAAGAATCGCTTTTCTTTGTTCATATGGATAATAAGCTTTTTTCCCTTTTAACGCATTGAATTCATCCGTTGATATGGCAACAATTAAATAATCGCCAAGCTCTTTCGCGCGGCGCAATATATTGATATGGCCGATATGAAGCAGATCAAATGTTCCGTACGTGATTACTTTCTTCATTGTAAAGCCTCCA
>CALKAO010000118.1 GCA_937983115.1 uncultured Caryophanales bacterium | reverse complement strand
AAAAAGCAGCTCTCAATCGGAGAACTGCTTTACATTTAATCATTGGGCTGCTTCAAGCATTTTTTGAACTTGTTCCTCGTGTTCCTCAATCCATTCTTGAGCGAGCGTTTCAATTGGAATTCCATCTCGTTCATTTTTTAGCATCATTTCTTCCAGATCTTCAATTTCAATGCTCCAATTTGATAAAACATTGTACGCTTTCGGATGTTTCTCTTCAATGCCTTTATATGAAATGACATAGATCGTATCTTCCTTAAAAGACTCCAGCGGATCTTCAAGAAATTTCAAATCATAGCGGGCAAACATCGAATGCGGGCGCCACCCGACAAAAATGACCGGCTCCTCATTCGAAATCATTTTTTCAACTTGGGACATCATAGCAGTTTCGCTGGAATGCACGACTTCATAATCATCTAATTCATAGTCGATTTTCATTTGATCGGAAATGACCGTAATGCCGGCGCCCGAATCGATGGCGTAAATTTTTCCACCAAATTTGTCGCTGTTTTCTTTAATATCAAGGATTGAATTTTCTTCTACATAAGCAGGCACAACCCATCCAAGCGGCGCGTTTTCATAACTGACTGCAACTTTTTCCAGCTGATCGCCATATTCGGCCCACAATTCTTTTTCGGTATGAGGCAGCCAAGCATCCATAAAGAAATCAATTTCTTCATTCGCTAAGCCCGAAAAAATAATCGGTTGTTCAGATGTCACAAATTCAACGTCATAGCCGACTTCTTCAAGAATTAGTTTTGCAATTTGCGTCGGCGCTTCAGTGCTTGTCCAGCTTGTCATTCCAAAAACAATTTTTTCTTTGCCTGACGAATGGCGTTCATTGTTTCCTTCGACAGATTCATCGTTCGCAGCGCTGCAAGCTGCAAACAAAAAAGTCAGCGTTAAAATGATTGCTGTACGAAAACATTTTCCCAACGTCACAAAAAATATCCCCTTTCATCTATCATCCATTTAATTTTTCAAACTGCTCTCTCATCGTTTCTGGTGTAAACGGCAAACTGTCCGGCTGCGAAGGAGTCCATGCTTTAAACGGATCTCCTTGCACATATCGAATCGCTTCGGCTGTGCGAAGCACCCGCAAATCATAAATCCAATTCGCCATGATTAAAAGCGATGACATATGTGCGCCTTCGTTCGTCGCTGCACAGAGATCTTTAACAATATTCATTTGGTAATCGCGAAAATAACCGTCAAACACGGTCGTCATTAAACAGCCGTCTGTTACAACTCCGCCAATCAGCACATTTTTTACGCCAAGACTTTTTAACGTGCTTTCCAAATGGGTTTCAAAAAAACCGCTCCAGCGATATTTATCAATTACAATATCTTCCGCTTCCGGTTTAATTTCATCAAAAATGTCGATCGCTGATGTGGAATCGTTATAATAAATCGGCTGTCCGCCATCGTCGATAGGCTCGCCATTTGACAGCCCAATCCGATCGCTTCGATTGATTTGCCGGGTATAAATAATCGGAATGCCGCGTTCCCGGCACGCTTCAATCAAAAGCTTTGCATTCGCAATGACTTCATCCATCCCTTTGATGCCGAACCCGCTTTCTTTTTGCAAATCGATTAAAAGCAATGCTTTTTCTGACAATGAGCTAGTCCTCCTCTTTTTCTTTCGGAATAAATGTAAAAATTTCTCCCGATTCCATCGCGTTGCTCAATCGCATGATCCAATCCAAATACTGTTCAGCTTCAGCCAGGTGCGTTAAATTTTGCTTCGCTTGTTCACGGGATGTTTCATCTGCACGTTCATCTTGAGCAATATCGCGAAACACCGGCTTCGCTTGTTCAATCGCTTTATAGAGCAATGTGCGCTCTTGACGCAATTTTTTCACAAGAAAGGTCTGTAAATTGCGTATAAAATCTTTCTCGGCAATATAATGATCTTTTCGTTCCCCTTTTTTCCATACTTTTGAAACCATTTCCGTTTCAAGCAATTCACGCAGACCATTGCTGACACTTGCTTTGCTCATCGCAACTTCTTCTTTAATTTCATCGATTGTCATTGGAGCATCAGAAAAATAAAGCACCCCGTATATTCGGCCGACGGAAACGGTAACTCCATAAAGAACCATCGTTTGTGCAATCGCACTGATTAGAACATCCTGCATTTCTTCAATTTTTTTAGAAGGATCGTTTTTTTCCAAAAGCATCACGCCTTGGTTTAAATTATTTAATTTGTTTAATAAAATTTAAACAAATTAAATTTACATTGTCAAACCGTTAATGACTGCCAAATTTCCACAAAATGACGAATCAAGTGCAATTTGCCGCCACCCGAAATCTTCGATCATTCCCCTGCACACCATGCGGCGGCTTCAATTCGTCCGGCTTGCACCCAAAAAAATAAGCAGGCCTGACGCCTGCCTTTTTATTCAATTTTTTCTTTTCCGCCCATATAGGGACGAAGCACTTCAGGAATGACAATCGTGCCGTCTTCTTGCTGGTAATTTTCAAGAATGGCGGCTACCGTTCTTCCAATCGCCAACCCTGAGCCGTTCAACGTGTGCACATATTCAGGGCGGCTGTTTTGGTCGCGGCGAAAACGGATGCCTGCGCGCCTCGCCTGAAAATCTTCAAAGTTGCTGCAAGATGAAATTTCACGATACGTTTGGTAACTCGGAAGCCACACTTCAAGGTCGTATTTTTTAGCCGCTGAAAAGCCTAAATCGCCTGTGCACATGTTCATCACACGATAAGGAAGTTTTAGAAGCTGCAGCGCTTTTTCTGCATGGGCGGTCAGTTTTTCCAATTCATCATACGAATCTTCAGGTTTAACGAAGCGCACGAGCTCCACTTTATTAAATTGATGCTGGCGGATCAATCCTCGTGTATCCCGCCCGGCTGCACCCGCTTCAGAACGGAAGCAAGCGCTGTATGCAGCATATGCTATCGGCAGATCATCCGCTTCCAATATTTCATCGCGATGCATGTTCGTAACAGGCACTTCTGCAGTCGGAATTAAAAAATAATCTTCTTCACGAATTTTAAATACGTCTTCTTCAAATTTCGGCAGCTGCCCCGTGCCGATCATGCTCATTCGATTGACTAAATACGGCGGCAGCACTTCTTCATACCCATGTTCATCGATATGGAGATCCAGCATAAAATTGAACAGCGCCCGTTCAAGCCGTGCGCCCAGCCCCTTATAAAAAACAAATCGGCTGCCGGTGACTTTTGCTGCTCGCTCAAAATCCAAAATATTCGTTTCCGCTGCAAGCTCCCAATGCGGTTTCGGTTCAAATGAAAATTCGCGAATCTCCCCCCATTTGCGAACTTCGACATTCTCTTCTTCATCTTCGCCAATCGGAACGCTTTCGTGCGGAACATTCGGAATTTGCAAAAGCAGCTGCTGAAGCTGTCCTTCCACTTCCCGCAATTCATCATCAAAAGCTTTAATTTGATCGCCAACATTCCGCATTTCTACAATGTACGCATCCGCATTTTTTTTCTCCCGCTTTAACTCGGCAATTTTTTTTGAAACTTCGTTTCGCTCCTTTTTTAATCGTTCAGACTGCTGGATAAGATTCCGTCTTTTTCGATCCAGCTCGGCAAATTCGTCGAGACCGCTCAAATCTTCACCACGATGTGCTAATTTTTCTTGAATTTCTTGAAAGTTTTCACGCAAGCGGCGAATATCTAACATCCTGCACCCTCCTAAAAAATATTTTGAATGAATCGGATAAAAAGCAAAAAACCCCCGTCTCTATTGCATTTAGAGACGAGAGTCCACTCCCGCGTTGCCACTCTATTTGCAGCTGGATTGATGGCATCGAGCCATTCCAGCTGCCGCTTAAGGAATAACGGTTCCTTTCCGGAAATGCTTACTTAAACGTTTCGGCATTTCACTCAAGGATGGATTCACATATCGGTTTGATCGGTTCGCAGCGGCCACCGACTCTCTGGACAAACCCGATATGCTACTATTTCCTATCGACGTTTTTTCTATTTTATTTTTATAAAGCAAATGGGAAACGCTCATCAGCATAGGATTTTTCAAACAAAAATATCCGCAGCGCTTATGATTATCATATCAATTTTTTCACTGGCAAATACGCTAAAATCACTCAGCAATTTTTTCAACGCATCACGCATCCCTGTCAAAAGATTCAAATAACCATATCGAAGAACGGCATTACCAGCCGCGTTCCTGCATCCGCTGCGCCGGATCAAGCGTTGCGATATCAATACCTTTCATGGCCGGCCCTAAATCTTTCGATAATTCAGCAATAAGCTCATAATCTTGATAATTCTCAGCCGCTTTTACAATCGCGCGTGCAAAGCGTTCAGGATGTTCTGATTTAAAAATGCCCGAACCCACAAACACGCCGTCGGCGCCAATTTCCATCATAAGCGCTGCATCCGCCGGCGTCGCCACTCCGCCCGCTGCATAGTTTGCGACTGGCAGACGGCCTAATTCTTTCACTTTCAACAATAATTCATACGGCGCCTGCAGCTTCTTCGCCTCGGCCATGAGTTCGTCTTTCGACATGCTTGCGACTTGCCGGATCTGCTTCTGCACAAGGCGCATATGCCGCACGGCTTCCACGATGTTGCCGGTTCCCGGCTCGCCTTTTGTGCGCAGCATCGAAGCCCCTTCGCCGATGCGGCGCAGCGCTTCGCCAAGATCCCGCGCTCCGCATACAAACGGCACTTCATAGCTGCGTTTGTCTAAATGATACTCTTCATCGGCCGGAGTCAATACTTCGCTTTCATCGATGTAATCAACGCCAAGCGACTCGAGCACCCGTGCTTCAACAATGTGCCCAATTCTTACTTTTGCCATTACCGGAATCGAGACGGCATTCATCACTTCTTCTACGATCGATGGATCTGCCATGCGGGCGACGCCGCCTGCAGCCCGAATATCTGCAGGTACGCGTTCAAGCGCCATGACTGCAATTGCGCCGGCAGCTTCAGCAATTTTCGCTTGTTCAGCATTGACGACGTCCATGATGACGCCGCCTTTTTTTATTTCTTTTAATCTTGTTTTAGTGCCATATTCTTTCGACATCATCGAATTCCTCCCACGTATTTAACAGCGCAGCATGCAATGCGCTGCTGATTGAAAGCTTAAGCGAAAAAGAAAGGGGCAACGCTGTGCCGTGTTTTGTTTATAGTGTACTAAAGAGTCATCGCGTTCACAATAAAAAATTCATTTATCCCGCAACTTTATTCCAAAGCCCGCTAAAAAAATTCCCAATGGCGCGCAGACTGCGCGTCAGCCAACTCGCTTTCTTCACTTCTTCAGAGGCCACGACATCATGCATCGGCACATGTTCGGCAATAAAACCATAGTCCGTTCCTTCACCCGTATATTTCACGGTCAACGTTCCAACTTTTTCGCCTTTTTCCAGCGGAGCGACAAGGCTGCCATTTTCATCAAGCTTCTTTTTGTCCAGTTGAACTTCTGGTTCATATAAATCTTTTTCATTGCTCCGAACGAGCATATGGAATGCTGATTTCGCTTCAATCGGGGCTTCTTTCTGTTTGCCATTGGCGACAGGAATCGTTAAGTCTTCAAAAGAATAGCCTTTTGGAACAATTTCTTCTTTCGTAAATTGACTAAACGCCCAATCATACAATTTTGCGGTTTCCCTGAAACGGGAAATCGCCGAATCAGTTTTCATCACGACCGAAATCAAGCGGATATTGCCTTTTTTAACCGTTCCTGTAAATGCAAATCCCGCAAGATCCGTTGAGCCCGTCTTTAAACCGTCAACGCCGGGATATGCGAGATCAAGGCCATTCAGCATCCAGTTCCAATTCAGCATTTGGATGGGCTCGCCATTTATGCCTTTTGTAAAATTTTTTGTCGGAACGCTTGCAATTTGAAGAACATCAGGATGATCGCGCAAAAGATGAAATGCGAGACGGGCTGTTGAACGCGCGGACATCATATTTTCTTCATTTTCTCCGCCTGCAGGATGCTTTCCAAACAAATCACGGTTGTTCAACCCCGTCGTATTTACAAATGTAACGTCGTCCAAGCCTAATTCTTCCGCTTTTTCATTCATCATTTTTACGAAATTGGCTTCCGAGCCGCCGACGAATTCCGCAAGTGCAATCGTTGCGCCATTTGCAGAATAAATCGCCATGGCTTCATATAGTTCTTTCACGGTATATTTGACATTTTGCAATAACGGTACATTTGACAAGCTGTAATTTTGCGAGACTTGCTGCGCATATTCGCTAATCGGGACTTCTTGGTCCCAATCGATTTCTTTATTTTTAATCGCATCTAATACGAGGTATTCGGTCATCATTTTTGTCATGCTTGCAATGGCAAGTTTTTCATCCGCATTTTTTTCATATAAAATTTTTCCAGAATCCGCATCGATTAAAATAGCTGCTTCCGCTTTCACATCAATGCTTTCCTGTGCTTGTCCATCCTTTGCAAACGCAAGCATCAGCAGCGAAAAAACGAAAAATACGAATGAAACAAACCACTGGCCGTTTTTCATTCCTAATACCTCCCCTGAAATAACACATTTGCTATTTTAACACAATCCAAAATAAAAAAATAGATAGAGGAAAAGCCTCTATCTCTAAAATGAGCAGCCCTAATCCAAATAATAGTTTGGCGCTTCTTTCGTTATTTGCACATCGTGCGGATGGCTTTCTTTTAATCCAGCATTTGTTATTTTTGTAAATTTTCCATTTTTGCGCAGCGCTTCGATCGATTCAGTTCCACAATACCCCATGCCGGCGCGCAGTCCGCCAACAAGTTGATGAATGGTGTCTGCAAGCGGCCCTTTAAACGGCACCCGCCCTTCAATTCCTTCGGGAACAAGTTTTTTATTATTTTCTTGGAAATACCGGTCGCTGCTTCCTCTTTCCATTGCAGCAACTGAACCCATTCCGCGATAAACTTTAAACTGCCTTCCTTGGAAAATTTCCCGTTCGCCGGGACTTTCTTCCGTTCCGGCAAGCAAACTGCCAAGCATGACAGCATGTGCGCCAGCCGCAATCGCTTTAACGATATCGCCTGAATATTTAATTCCCCCATCGGCGATAATAGCGACGCCGTGTTTGCTTGCTTCCATTGCACAATCATAAACTGCCGTAATTTGAGGGACCCCAACGCCTGCGATCACACGTGTCGTGCAAATGGAACCCGGACCGATTCCGACTTTTACTATTGTTGCACCCGCTTCAATCAGGTCGCGCGTTCCTTCTGCTGTCGCCACATTTCCGGCAATAATATCGAGATCTGGATATTTTTTGCGAATCTCGCGAACGGTTTGAAGAACGCCTTCCGAATGCCCATGGGCTGTATCGACAACGATAACGTCAACCCCGGCTTCTACCAGTTTGTCAACGCGCTGGAAAGTGTCGCTCGCGACACCAACTGCCGCGCCCGCAAGCAATCTTCCTTGGGAATCTTTCGCAGAATTTGGATATTGAATGACTTTTTCAATGTCTTTTATCGTAATTAATCCTTTTAAAATCCCGTTTTCATCAACGAGAGGAAGTTTTTCTATCTTATGCTTTTGCAAAATTTTTTCCGCTTCTTTTAACGTTGTGCCAACAGGAGCCGTCACGAGATTTTCTTTTGTCATCACTTCATCGATGACAATCGAATAATCTTCAACGAAACGCAAATCCCGATTCGTTATAATCCCGACAAGCTTTCGATGTTCATCTACAATCGGCACTCCTGAGATGCGGTACTTGCTCATCAAATGCTCCGCATCATACACTTGGTGTTTCGGACTTAAATAAAATGGATCTGTAATAACGCCGCTTTCTGAACGTTTGACGCGGTCGACCATTTCTGCCTGTTCATCAATTGACATGTTTTTATGAATGATTCCGAGTCCGCCTTGGCGCGCAATTGCAATCGCCATTTCCGTTTCCGTCACTGTATCCATGCCCGCACTGATGATTGGAATATTCAATTGGATGTTGTCGCTCAATCTCGTTTTTACGGAGACATCGCGAGGCAATACGGACGACTTTTGAGGAATGAGCAGCACATCATCAAAAGTTAAACTTTCTTTCGAAAACTTATCCTCCCACACGGGCTATCGCATCTCCTTTTTTTATTTCAGCCTGAAAGATTAATTAGTAGCTTATCAATTGGGCAAAATACTGTCAAGATAGATGGCTTTTGTTAGAGAATTCAAATGATTTTGAGGTGTTTTCATGCTTTTTATAAAAGATGTCTGGCCTTTTTTAATGTCCTTTCAATCGACGTCAGTCGTTCATTCTTTTTTAAAAGACAGCTACAATAGCCGCAATATTAACAACGCAGATTTAAAGAGCTATGACAATTGCTACTCTTTTATTTACTACATTGAACACGGAAAAAAATATTATGATTTGGCAAAACAAGCGCCGGATGAATTAAAGCCTGTATTGCTTTTTTACGGAATGGTGCAGCTGATAAAAGCATGCCTTTTAACCGTTGATCCAAACTATCCGCAAACAACGGCGGTTTTAGCGCACGGCGTATCGGCGAGAAAACGCAAAAAAAGAGATTACGCGTTTTTGCATGATGAAGTCAAAATTCAAAAAGACGGGCTTTTGCGTCATTTTTCAGCGCACTTGTTCCAATTGGAACTGCCCGTCGATCGGTTTCAAATGGAATCGCTGTTTGCGCGCATACCAGAAATGAATCCTATTTTTCTAACATTCGGAAAACAACAGCCTAGCCTAAAAGTCAAGCATTGTTCGGATGGAGTCTATCATCTTCCGCTTTCGCTGTTGGATCGCTTGCATATGACTGAACGCAGATTCGAAGAATTTCTCATCGAAAACAGCGAGCTGCCAATCCAAGCAATTGAAAAAACAGAACAAGGCTTTGCCATTCATGCTGCCATTGAACATCCACTCCATTGTTCGCCTTTTTTTTACCATGCAGAAAACGAATTTTACATTCCGGCAAAACGGGAGCTTTTCAAGCCATTGCAAGAAATTATCGTGCATTATTTATTGCTTTACAATCTAAGCATGATTTGCCGTTATGAAACCGAATGGTGGAACGAACTTTTTCATACATTTTCCAGTGACGATCTACCGTTTATTCGCCGTTTTTTGCAAATCAGTGAAACAAAAACGCCGTATTTGCTTGCTTTGTATTTAAAAAAACGAAGCTGAAATTCAGCTTCGTTCAATGATTATTCTGTTTCATCTTCATGTTCTTCTTCATCTTCCTGATCATCATCTTTCACTTGGGCGACCGTGCCGACTTTTTCGCCTTCATCAAGACGAATAAGCGTTACCCCTTGCGTATTTCTTCCCATTTGAGAAATGCCGCTGACAGATGTTCGGATAAGGATGCCGCTTTCTGTAATAATCATAATGTCATCGTCTTCTGAAACAGTTTGCAGCGAAACCACTTCGCCATTTCGCTCCGTAATATTCACGGTTTTAATGCCTGAGCCGCCGCGGCCCTGCACGCGATATTCACTGGCTGGGGTGCGTTTTCCAAATCCATTTTCAGTGACTACCAAGACATCTTGATCTTTGTCTATAATGCCTGCCCCCACCACTTCATCGCCTTGTTGAAGCCGGATGCCGATGACGCCTGTCGCCATTCTTCCCATTGCACGAACGTCTTGCTCATTAAATCGGATCGCCATTCCTTTTTTTGTGCCGATGATGACATCCTGATTTCCATCCGTAAGGCTGACAGAAATCAGTTCATCATCTTCACGGAAGTTGATCGCGATCAATCCGCCGCGGCGAATGTTTGCAAACGCCGATAAATCGGTGCGTTTCGCAATGCCTTGCTTTGTCACAAACAGCAAATACCAGCCTTCGGTAAATTCATGTATCGGAATAACCGCTGTAATCCACTCATCCTTTTCAATCTGGAGAAGGTTGACGATCGGTATTCCTTTTGCAGTTCTTCCGAAATCAGGAATTTCATAGCCTTTTAAACGATAGACTTTTCCTTTATTCGTAAAAAACAAGACCGTATCGTGAGTGCACGTTGTAATTAAATGTTCAACAAAATCGCCTTCATTCGTACCCATGCCTTGCACGCCGCGTCCGCCCCGGCGCTGGCTGCGATACGTATCAACTGGCAAGCGTTTAACATAGCCGTTATGCGTAAGCGTAATAATAATATTTTCTTTCGGAATTAAATCTTCATCTTCAATCAGGCTGGCGCCCGCTTCAATCGATGTGCGGCGTTCATCAGCAAACTTTTCTTTCACTTCTGAAAGTTCATCGCGAATAATTTGAAGCACTTTTTCTTCATCAGCAAGAATCGCTTTTAATTCAGCAATTCGTTTCACCAATTCTTGATATTCATTTTCAATTTTATCTCTTTCGAGGCCAGTAAGGCGCTGCAAGCGCATATCAAGAATCGCTTGAGCCTGATCATGGCTGAGCGAAAATTGGCTCATGAGGCCATCGCGTGCGATATCCGTCGTCTCTGACGACCGAATTAAAGCGATGACCTCGTCTAAATGATCAAGCGCAATCCGCAGCCCTTCAAGAATATGCGCTCTTGCTTCCGCACGCTTTAATTCAAATTCAGTCCGCCTGCGAATGACAACTTTTTGATGATCCAAATAGTGCTGCAAACATTCTTTTAATGAAAGCACTTCCGGGCGCCCATCGACAAGAGCGAGCATATTGATCCCAAAGCTTGTCTGCATTGCGGTTAATTTATATAAATTGTTAAGAACGACATTCGCATTTGCATCGCGGCGAACTTCAATCACAATTCTCATGCCGTTTCGATCGGACTCATCAGCTAAATGGGTAATGCCGTCAATTCGCTTTTCGCGAACGAGCTCAGCAATTTTTTCAATCAATTTCGCTTTATTTACTTGATATGGCAGTTCGCTGACGATAATCGTTTTTGTCCCATTTTCATTTTCAATAATTTCTGCTTTCGCTTGAATAATGATTGAGCCTCTGCCTGTTTCATACGCTTTGCGGATGCCTTCTCTTCCGAGAATTTTGCCTGCTGTCGGAAAATCTGGACCAGGTATAATTTTCATAAGTTCCGACAAACTAATATCAGGATTTTTGCTGATTGCAAGAACCCCATCAATGATTTCGCCGAGATGATGCGGAGGAATATTCGTCGCCATTCCAACAGCGATGCCGGCTGCGCCATTTACGAGCAAATTCGGAAATCTTGCAGGCAATACGACGGGTTCTTTTTCGGAGCCATCATAGTTGTCTTGAAAATCAATCGTATCTTTATTGATGTCTCGTACAAGTTCCATCGCAATTTTTGACATTCTTGCTTCCGTGTAGCGCATCGCAGCTGCCGGGTCGCCATCAACCGAACCAAAGTTTCCGTGTCCATCGACAAGCATATAGCGATAGTTAAAATCTTGCGCCATGCGAACCATCGCTTCATAAACAGCCGCGTCTCCATGCGGATGAAATTTTCCGATCACATCTCCAACGATTCTTGCTGATTTTTTATACGGTTTATCCGCCGTCATGCCAAGTTCATTCATCGCATGCAATATTCTGCGATGGACCGGTTTTAATCCATCACGAACATCTGGAAGCGCGCGGCTGACAATCACGCTCATTGCATAGTCTAAAAATGATGTTCGCATTTCATGGCTTATATTTACTTCTTCCACTCTTGGTTTTTCAATTTCAGACATACCGATAACCTCCGTCTCTTCTGGGCCGGAACCGTTCCTGCTGCCGCCCCGGCCGCTGCTCGGCGCCAAATCACCGCAAAAACCGCTGAATCGCCGAACCATTCGTTTTCTTTAGCATCGCGGGAAATCCAATATTTTCCAGCTTCAAATATCTAAGTTTTTTACGTACTGTGCATTTTCTTGGATGAATTCCCGCCTTGGTTCCACCTTGTCTCCCATTAAAATATTGAAGATTTCATCTGCTTCAATCGCGTCTTCAAGATTCACTTGCAATGTCGTGCGCGATTCCGGATTCATCGTCGTTTCCCAAAGCTGTTCCGGATTCATTTCTCCAAGGCCTTTATATCGCTGAATATCCGGCTTTGGTTTATCGCCGAGTTCCGCCAAAATTTGATCGCGCTCATGATCGCTGTAGGCATAGCGGATTGTTTTCCCTTGCTTTATCTGATAAAGCGGGGGTTGAGCAATATAGATATATCCTTTTTCAAGCAAAGGGCGCATGTAGCGGTAGAAAAACGTCAACAGCAGCGTTCGAATGTGCGCGCCATCGACATCTGCATCTGTCATAATAAAAATTTTGTGATATCTTGCCTTTTCGATATCGAAATCTTCTCCAATGCCAGTTCCAAGCGCTGTGATGATCATTCGAATTTCATTGTTTGACAAAATTTTGTCAAGCCGCGCTTTTTCAACGTTTAATATTTTTCCCCGCAGTGGCAAAATCGCTTGAAAATGTCGATCTCTCCCAGTTTTTGCCGAACCGCCGGCTGAATCGCCCTCAACAATAAACAATTCTGAAATCGATGCATCGCGAGAAGAGCAGTCTGCAAGCTTTCCCGGCAATGAGCTGACTTCAAGCGCATTTTTTCTTCTCGTCAATTCACGCGCTTTTTTTGCCGCCAGCCTCGCTCTCGACGCCATCATGCCTTTTTCTACAATTTTGCGCGCAATCGAAGGGTTTTCAAGCAAAAACGTTGAAAATTCTTTGCTGAATAAAGAATCGGTCGCTGTTCTTGCATCCGCATTGCCAAGCTTCGTTTTTGTCTGGCCTTCAAATTGTGGATCCGGGTGTTTAATGGAAACGATCGCGGTAATTCCTTCACGCACATCATCGCCTAATAAATTCTCATCATTGTCTTTCAACAGGCCGCTTTTACGGGCGTAATCGTTGATCACTCTCGTTAAAGCCGTTCGAAACCCAACTTCATGCGTACCACCTTCATGCGTTTTAATGTTGTTGGCAAACGAGTAAATCTGGCTTAAAAATCCTTCGTTGTATTGCAGGGCTATTTCCAAGGAAATACCGTCTTTTTCACCTTCAATAAAAATCGGTTCTTCATGCAGCACTTCGCGGGAGCGATTTAAATGTTGAACGTAGGATTTAATGCCCCCTTCATAATAAAATTTCAATTCTTTTCCATCTTCCCGCTTATCAATGGCAATGATGGTTAATCCGCGATTTAAATAGGCGAGTTCGCGCAAACGCGTTTTTAAAATGTCAAAATCAAATTCCGTCGTTTCAGTAAAGATTTCTGGATCCGGAATAAAACGAATTTTCGTCCCTGTCTGTTCCGCATCCCCAATAATTTTTAAATCATCATTTGGAATTCCACGGCTAAACGACTGAAAATAAACGCGGCCATCCCGATAAATGGTCACTTCAAGCATTGTTGACAATGCGTTGACGACCGCCGCGCCAACGCCATGAAGCCCGCCTGATACTTTATAGCCGCCGCCGCCAAACTTGCCTCCAGCATGAAGATTTGTCAAAATGACTTCGACTGCCGGACGGCCCATTTTTTCATGAATGCCGACAGGGATGCCGCGGCCGTTGTCTTCAACGGTGATGCTGTTGTCTTTATCAACAGTGACGATAATTTTATCGCAATATCCTGCCAAAGCCTCATCGATGCTGTTGTCAACAATTTCCCAAACGAGATGGTGAAGACCCCGGGAGCTTGTTGAGCCAATGTACATTCCAGGACGTTTTCGAACCGCTTCCAATCCTTCTAATACTTGAATTTGATGTTCATCATAGGTATGTTCAATTTGTTGTTCAGCTGACATATTTTACCACCTACATTTCGTTTACTCCGATTCAATATCGAGAACTTCGATTTTCGACAAATACGTTGCTGTTTCATCAAGCGCCCGCCGTTTCAATGTCAATGACGACAATGGCGACAAATAAAGCTTATCTGTCGTTATAACCAATGATTTTTTATCGTTATCGCTAATATCGATGAGTTTATCTTCTTTTTTAAAGTGCTCGATATAGTCGTTTAATTCATCGGTCGGATGCCATTCTAAAATTGCCACTACATCGCTTGCCTGAATGACAACATCTTCGCCCAAGTGGATATACAATAGACTCCACCTCATTCCGATTTCAGAATCTCGCCGTTTGAAACGTAATAGCGTGCCGCTTTTTTTAATGTATCGTGATGAATGCCGTCTACACTCGTTGTTGTCACAAATGTTTGGACTTTCCCATGGATCATGTTTAGCAAATGCGATTGCCGATTGTCATCGAGTTCAGATAAGACATCATCGAGAAGCAGCGAAGGATATTCGCCAATTTCTTCATTTATAAGCTCAATTTCCGCAAGCTTCACAGCTAATGCTGCTGTTCGCTGCTGGCCTTGCGAGCCAAAGGTTTGCACGTTTTTCCCGTTTACAAAAAATAAAAGGTCATCCCGATGCGGTCCTGCCAGCGTCATGCCGCGCTCGATCTCTCTATCTTTTATTTTAGCAAATTTATTTTCATATGCTTCTACTATTTTCGACAATGTTGCGTGTTCTGATACGTCTGCGGAAGGAAGGTAGCGCAATTGAAGCATTTCTTCGCCACGGCTGATTTGATGATGAATGGCTTCTGCCCAGTTTTGAAGCTTAAAAAGAAAAGAAAGCCGCCGTTTCACAACTTTTGCAGCCAATTCTGTCAGACTTTCAGTCAAGATTTCAAACATGATGAGCTGTTCTTGATTTTTCATTCGCTGCAAATCTTTAAGCAGCGCATTTCGCTGTTGAAGAACTTTTTGGTATTGGCCCAATTCATGAATGTAGACCGGCTGAATTTGTCCAATTTCCATATCAAGAAAACGTCGCCTGATGCCCGGGTTGCCTTTGACAATGCGCAAATCTTCAGGGGCAAACATTACGACATTGAACGCACCGATATAATCGCTTAGCTTTTTTTGTTCAAGGGAGCTTAATTTCGCTTTTTTTCCTCGTTCGGTTATCGTGATTTCCAGTGTAACCGGACCGCTTTTTTTTTCTACTATCCCTTCTATTCTAGCATATTTCTCATCCCAGCGAATCAGCTCCTTATCTTTTTGGGTTCGATGCCCTTTTGTCATCGCCAATGTATAAATCGCTTCCATCATGTTCGTTTTTCCTTGCGCGTTTTCGCCGATGAGCAAGTTCACATTTGGATCAAAAACGACGTCGGTCCGCTTGTAATTCCGATAATTTTTCAATGAAATGGAATGTAAATGCAACGTTGGCCCTCCATTCAATTCGTCACGATATATTTGCCGCACCCTTCAATAAAAACTTGATCGCCAACGTATAATTTTCGTCCTCTGCGCATTTCTTTTTCTCCATTAACAGAAACCTGTTTTTCTTGCAAAAACCATTTTGCCATTCCGCCAGATTGAATCGCATTGATTCGTTTAAGAAATTGTCCAAGTGTAATATAGTCCGTTTTTATTGGTACATCTTTTTGCATATTTTCACTTCCTTAACGTTACATTTTACCATAAAATGAGATATCCAGCAGTTTAAGAAGCGGAAACCGCCAATCGAAGAAAAACAAAGAAGCTATCGGGAGAAATTTCCAATAGCTTCCTGCGGTTTGTTCATCAATACGTTCTTATCGGCAATATGAGCTGCAATACAGACTGATCGTCGATCGGACGAAGCAAAAACGGTTTCATCGCTCCGGTAAAATCAATCATCAATGACGCTGAATCAAGTGTGCGCAATGCTTCAAGCATATATTTCGCGCTAAATGAAATGTTCAATTCCTCGCCTTCATACGATTCCACTTCAACCTGTTCAACGACTTTGCCGATTTCAGGGGATACGGATGAAATTTCCAGTTTATGATCGGCAATGCTTTTTAATTTTACGACGTTATTGTTGCTTTCCCGAGCCATTAGAGAAGCGCGTTCAATCGTATACAAAAAAGATTTCGTATTGACGACGATGCTTGTTGCGCTGTCAGTTGGAATCAGCTTTGACACTTCAGGATAGTTTCCGTCAAGCAGGCGTGAATAAAACAGCGTATGTTTTGTTTTAAATAAAATAAAATGATCGGTGACAATAACTTGAACGGTTTCAGATTGTTCTTCAATGATTTTGGCCAATTCCGTCAAACTTTTGCCTGGAACGACGACATTTGAAAACGATAAATTTTCAGATGTGTTTTCAATTTTTACGTGGCGAAGGGCCAGCCGATGGCTGTCTGTTGCAACACATTGAAGCTCGTCATTTTTGCAAATCCAATTTACGCCGGTTAAAACCGGGCGCGTTTCTGATGTTGAAACAGCGAAAACCGTTTGCCGAATAAGATTTTTTAAAACTTGAGCTTCGATATGAAAAAAATGTTGATTTTCCAGTTTTGGCAATCGTGGATATTCATCAGGATTGAGGCCGTTTAATATAAATTCTGACTGGCCGGATTTAATTGTTGCAATTCGTTCATCATTTACAGCAATTTCAACTGTATCCAACGGCAATTTACGGATGATTTCCGAAAAAAACCGGGCTTGAAGCACGATGCTGCCTGTTTTTTGCATCGTTATGTATTCATAATCATCGTCTTCTTTTGGAATAAACCGTTCAATCGAAATGTCTGAATCGCTTCCTGTCAAATAAATGCCTTCGTTTTTTGCTTCGATTTTAATGCCGGATAGAATAGGAATAACGGTTCGAGATGAAATGGCTTTTAATACATCTTGAACCGCTTCTATCAATAATTCGCGATCAATAATAAATTGCATGAAAGTCCTCCTCTGAAATATAAAATTAATTTTTTTATTTTATAGTTAATAAGATTAGCATTAGTAATAGTAGCGCGCGTGAATTTGTGGAAAACTGCTGCAATCCAACAGATGATGCTGTTTTTATATGTGTGCAGACTGTGAATATGTGGACTGGAATGCGATTGGTTATCCTCAATCATCCACATGTGAATGGGTTACACATTTGATTTAATGCGGGCAATGATCTCTTCAATGTCTTGTTTCAGTTGTGAGTCGGTATTCAGTAATTTTGATATTTTATCATGGGCATGAATGACAGTTGTATGATCCCGCCCTCCAAATTCTTCCCCGATTTTTGGCAGCGAAAGATCGGTCAGTTCACGTGATAGATACATGGCAATTTGCCGCGGAAATGCAATTGATTTGGTTCGTTTTTTTGCTGCAAAATCTTCCATTTTAATGTTGTATTTTTCACTGACAACTTGTTGTATAGCCTGTATGGTAATGACCTTTGGCCGCGATGACGGAATAATGTCTTTTAAAGCTTCGGCAGCCAATTCTGCATCCATGTCGCGATTGACAAGAGATGAATAGGCGACGACGCGGATCAGCGCGCCTTCCAATTCACGGATGTTTGTGTCGATTTGATTTGCGATATAGCTCATCACTTCATTTGGAATGTCTAATCGTTCAGCTTTCGCTTTTTTTCTTAAAATGGCAATTCGCGTTTCTAAATCTGGCGGAGTAATATCTGTAATTAATCCCCATTCAAATCGCGAGCGAAGCCGATCCTCTAAAGTTGGAATTTCTTTCGGCGGCCGATCGCTGGAAATGACAATCTGCTTGGAATTTTCATGCAGCGTATTAAACGTATGGAAAAATTCTTCTTGTGTTTGTTCTTTTCCGGCAAGAAATTGAATATCATCGATCAGAAGGACGTCCACGTTTCGATATTTATTGCGGAAATCGACAGCTTCATTGTCTCGGATTGAATTGATAAATTCATTCATGAATTTTTCCGAAGATAAATAAACGACGTTTGCATTTGGATTGTGTTCCAGGACATAATGGCCAATGGCTTGCATGAGATGAGTTTTTCCGAGCCCGACGCCGCCATAAATAAATAAAGGATTGTATGCTTTTGCCGGCGCTTCTGCCACAGCGAGAGAAGCAGCATGGGCAAAACGGTTTCCATTGCCTATGACAAAGGTGTCAAACGTATATTTTTCATTCAGCATTGTTTTTGCTGGTTTTTCTTCTGTTTTATTTAATTTTGGCAGCGGTTTGGGCTTTTGGAATTCCATTTCAGATTCTTCGTGCTGCGGCGTAATAAATTGGATTTGCAGCATGCTTCCGGTCAATTGATGAATAATTTCAGAAATCAGTGCAGAATAGCGGTTTTCAAGCCAATCACGAGCAAACGTATTTGGTGCAATCACGGTCAATACGCCATTTTCAAGTGCATGGGCTTGCGTTGATTTCAACCATGTTTCAAAGCTGGGTTTGCTTACTTTTTTTTCAATTTCTTCCAGTGCCTTTTTCCATAATTCTGAAATGCTATCCACAATTTTGTCCCCCTTTCATCTCTATGAAAATAAAGAAATAGAATAGCCAGGAGGATTGCTAAAATCCGATTTTACCTGGCTATAGCGATAAATATATATAGGAAGTGTTCATATTGTTCGCAAGATGTGGATAATTTTTTTGCAGAATTGTGTAAAATTGTCCACAAAATTATCAACATCCTGTGAATAATTATATTTTCTATTAAACTTATCCATAAGGTGAAGTATTATAAGAATATCAAATCTAGATTTGAGTTGCAATGTAATTTTTGAACTTATCCACAAGATTAAGCGATTGTGCATACTGTTTTCAACACCATTTGGCATTGTGAATAAATTGTCGGCAAATGATTGAATATGTCGGATGTGGATAAAATAGTTTTCCACAAGCTCTCGTTAATTATTTTTCTGAAATTTGCGTGAACCGTCTTGACATTATGGCGCATTTCTTTTTATAATTAGCGAGACTGCCATATCGCAAATAAATGAAAATAAATGCGGTTATTATGTAAAAAGCAAAACATTTGAAACTTCAAAAAATTGATATACTGCAGTGACCTCGAGGAGGTGGGTGTCTTGAAAAAACCGACATTTCAACCGAATAACCGAAAACGTAAAAAAGAGCATGGCTTCCGTGCCCGCATGAGCACAAAAAATGGGCGGAAAATATTGGCTCGCCGTCGCCGCAAAGGAAGAAAAGTATTGTCAGCATAAGGCCACTGAAAAGTCAGTGGCCTTTTTTCCACTTGCCAGTTGCAAAGAAAGCATTCGTTTCGGAGTGAAAGTATGAAGAAAAGCTATCGAATTAAAAAGAATAGTGAATTTCAACTTGTTTTTAAAAAAGGCAAATCAACAGCCAATCGCCAATTTGTATTGTATGCCTTAAAAAAGCCAGGCCAAAAGAATTTTCGGATAGGTTTGTCTGTAAGCAAGCAAATCGGCAATGCTGTAAAACGAAATCGCGTAAAGCGCCTCATTCGCGAAACATTCAAAGAATTGCAGCACGATTTGCCAAATGAATACGATCTTGTCATCATTGCGAGAAAACCGGCAGCCAGCCTGAATTTTCATGAGGTGACAAGAAGCTTTCTACATATTTTAAAGCTTGCAAAATTGCTGTCACAAACGTACGGTCAATATAACAAAAAACAAAAATAAAAGGAGGATGAA
>CALKAO010000117.1 GCA_937983115.1 uncultured Caryophanales bacterium | reverse complement strand
ATTCAAAGGTTTTGCAGAAGCGTTTTCAGCAAGGCTGCCCATCGATTGAAAAGGAGCTCCCGTCGGCTCCATCCCAACTTTCTCGAACACGCGCTCAAAGCCGTTGTCATCGATTGCCAGCGCCAGCGCAATGATTTTGCTTATGCTTTGCATCGTAAAACTTTTCGTGGCATCCCCCGCCGATACACAGCCATCATCCGAATAATATGCAATTGATAATTCAGCTGGATTGGCTGTCGATAAAGCAGGAATATACTGGGCAACCTTCCCGTACTGACTGCAAGGTTTCGCTTGTTCAACGAGTTCCTGCAACCTATGTTTCGGCATGCTCTGCAAGTCGGACACTCCCATCTCTTCCACTATTATATCCATTCATATCCAATAAATGATAAAATAAAACTAAAAAAGAAGGAGTGCGAGCGAATGAGTGAAATTATTCAGTTTACCGGAGACATTCAATACAAAATTACAATCGATCCCAGTGTATGGATTTTTGATGATCGCAAGATTGAATTGGATAAAGCTTTTGAAACGATAGATAAAGACAGCGATGATGATTTAGACAGTTATACGAAAAGGATTTCCGAACAATGGGAAAACGAACGAGCGCATGGCGCCAGCTTTCCGCCTGTCGATAAAAGCGTAAAAATGGACAGGGATAAAGTGCTGAGCGGCACTTATGTCATGCCGATCGAACCGTTTATCGAAAACGCAGAGCCAGCCGAACATGTAAAAAATGTTTCAGTCGTACAAAAAGACGGCACTGAAACCGTCATTGCACTGTCAAAACTAAAAAAAGCGTTCCTCTGTTTCTCAAAAGACGGCAAGCCTCTCACTGAAGACGGGCCTGTTCATCTTTATTTCCATGACGGCAGCAATCGAAGCAGCCCAATCAAAAACATCACACAGTTTATTTTCAAATAACGTTTTGCATAAACTTTTATGATGTGGCAAACGCTAATCGTAAACATAAACAACGCTTGAAAGGGTGTTTGCTTTGAAAAAGCTTATCATTATGTTTACGATTGCAGCCATCGGGCTATTCGGCTGCCAAAACAACAATGAGCAAAATGCACAAGAGAATAACGTCGTTGACATTCATTATAAAACGCAGCAGCCGGATGATATCGCCGAACATCTCGTGAACATCGCTAGCTCTGTTCCCGATGTAAACGATGCAACGGCGCTTGTCATCGGACGTTATGCAATCGTCGGCATCGATGTAAATAAAGATCTCGATCGGTCAAGAGTTGGCACCGTAAAATATACTGTCGGCGAAGCATTAAAAGATGATCCCCATGGCGCAAACGCCATCATTACAGCGGATGCTGATATTACGGAAAGATTGAAAAGAATGCAGGAAGATATGCAAAATGGGCGCCCGGTGGCAGGCGTAATGAATGAACTGGCTGAAATCGTAAACCGGCTGATGCCTGAAACACCTGGAACTCTGTTTGAAAATGATGGACGGCATCCGGAAAAAAGCAACGATCAGCAGCTGAATGAAAACGAGGAGAAACAATTAAGAAAAGAACAAGAGAAACAAGATTTAGATCGATGAATTTGTTTTTTTCTCATGTTATACTTGACATGAGGTGTGGCTATGAAAGTAAAATGCGTTCTTTGCGACAAAGTTGAAAACATTGATGATGAAACACCGCTTGCGAAACGCCTGCGAAATCGACCCATTCATACGTATATGTGCGACGACTGTCACGAGAGAATTACAATTAAAACAAAAAAACATTTAGCCAGCGATTCTTTTAAGCTCTACCATAAACCGAAAAAGAAGTTATTTTAAAAAGCAGGACAAACGTCCTGCTATTCTCATTCTGATGATTGTTCTTTTTTTTGCGTCTGGCGCAAGCGGATTTTATAAATGATCAAGACAATCGCTGCAATCGCGAGCCCTTCAGCGATCGGCATTCCCAATGCAAAGAAGGTTAAAATAAAACTTCCGATGATTAAAGCAATGTAAACAATTATATTTTTTAAAAGCGGAAGCTTCCTGGCAAAGCCCAAATTAAAAACAATGGCATTTAACATGGTTATGATTAAAAACAGCAAATAAAAACCACGGACCGGATCTTGGTCGACGCCGACCAACATCGCAAATGAAGACAAACCTTCAACTTCGCCATTCATCATCACATCTTCATCCATCGTTGACCCTCTCTTCCAAATCAATCACCTGTTTTTCTTACGTTTTGCTTGTTTTTCTCGTTCACTTTTATTTAAGATCTTTTTGCGCAAACGAATCGACTTCGGCGTCACTTCACAATATTCATCGTCATTTAAATACGCAAGGCATTGTTCCAGCGTCAACTTTCTCGGCTTTTTCATTGCAACCGTCTGCTCTTTTGTCGCAGAGCGGATATTCGTGACATGCTTCGTTTTGACAATATTCACCGTTAAATCGTTTTCACGGTGATGCTCACCGACAATCATTCCTTCATAAACCTCGGTGCCAGGTTCAACAAATAACACCCCGCGATCTTCCAGCTGCATCATGCTGTATTGTGTCGCTTTTCCGGTTTCCTGTGCAATCAGCACGCCTCGACGACGACCTCCAATAGTTCCTTCAACCATTGGCTTATAACGGTCAAACGAGCGATTCATGATGCCGTATCCGCTTGTTTGAGTCATGAATTCCGTTGTATAGCCGATAAGCCCGCGAGAAGGAACGATAAATTCAAACTTCACTTGACCGGAACCGCTATTTTTCATATCAACAAGTTCGCCTTTTCGCTCCCCAAGCGCTTCCATAATAGCGCCAGTATATTCTTCAGGCGCTTCAATTTTTACGCGTTCAAACGGCTCATATTTTTCGCCGTTGATTTCTCGAATGATCACTTCTGGCTTCGAAACTTGAAACTCATATCCTTCGCGCCGCATATTTTCAATCAAAATGGATAAATGCAATTCACCTCTTCCGGAAACGATCCACCTATCCGGCGATGGCGTATTTTCTACACGCAGACTGACATCGGTCTCAAGTTCAGCCCGCAATCGTTCAGCAATTTTCCTGCTTGTAACAAATTTTCCCTCACGGCCGGCAAATGGACTGTTATTAACTAAAAATGCCATCTGCAGCGTCGGCTCATCGATATGCAAAGGCGGCAGCGGCTGAAGCGCATCTTTTGGACAAATTGTTTCCCCCACATTGATTTCTTCAATCCCTGCAATTGCAATCAAGTCTCCAGCGTATGCTTCATCTATCTCCATTCGATTCAGCCCATGAAAGCCAAACAGTTTTGCCACCCGAAATAGTTTGACGGAGCCGTCTGATTTGATTAATGCTGCTTGTTGTCCGACTGAAATCGATCCTCGGAACACTCTGCCAATTCCTATTCTGCCCAAATAATCATGATAATCAAGCATTGTCACTTGAAATTGCAGCGGTTCTCCGCGATTATCAATCGGAGCTGGAATCGTTTCAATAATCGTTTCAAATAACACGTCCAATGAATCACTTTGTTCGTCAGGCTCTAGGCCGGCGGTGCCTTTTTGCCCCGACGCAAAAACGATCGGAAACTCAAGCTGCGTTTCATTAGCGCCAAGATCAATAAACAAATCATAAATTTCATCAATGACTTCATTGATGCGGTTAAGCGGCCGATCGATTTTGTTGATGACAACAATCGGCGCCAGCTCTTTTTCAAGGGCTTTTTTTAATACAAATCTTGTCTGCGGCATGCAGCCTTCATAAGCATCAACGACTAGCAATACGCCATCAGCCATGGTTAAAATTCGTTCAACTTCACCACCGAAATCAGCATGGCCAGGCGTATCTAAAATATTGATTTTTATATTTTTATATCGTACGGCTGTATTTTTCGCTAAAATGGTAATGCCCCGCTCACGCTCCAAATCATTGGAATCCATCATCCGATCTTCAACCTCATGTTCGCGAAACATGCCAGTCTGTTTAAGCATCTGATCGACTAACGTCGTTTTTCCATGGTCAACGTGAGCGATAATGGCGATATTGCGTAAATTTTCCCTGAACCGGCTCATTGCAATTCTTCATTCCTTTGTCATATGCTGAACAATTCAATAATTATAGCATACAAATGAGACAACTTCACAAATTTATGATACACTTTTTGATGTCACGAACAACAAATGGAGGAACGCACATGAAACAAAATTTGATTTTCTTTACACTGTCCGTCATTGTTGTCGCCTTTATCCTATTAGCCGGAATATTTCTCGCCGAACAGCTTCTTTTGTTCGCTTTCATTTCTTTATTTCTTGCACTTCTTTTGATGGGCTTTGGCTTCTATATAAAAAGAAAATGGAAATCACCTTGAACACTGTGAAATCTATTTAAAGCCTGGGCAAAATGAACGCTTCCAATATTTTCTCATGTACAGACGGATTTGCTGCAAATACCGTATTCTGTTTTAACAGTTCAATATCCGTTCCGTCAATTTTTGTCAGCTTGCCTCCGACTTCATCAATTAACAATTTTCCGGCTGCGAAATCCCACGGCGATAATCTCAATGAAATGTATCCATCCAACCTTCCCGAAGCCACATAGGCAATTTCAATCGCCGCGGATCCATAAGAACGAATCCCCCTGACTTCGTTTACTAATGGCGTTAAAACAGCCGGATCAATTTTGCGATTTTGTATCAGCCACGAAGCATTAATTCCAATAAGGGATTGCGATAACGGCTTTTTTTGCAATTTTGGCAAAGGGCTTTCATTCAAGTAGGCACCTTCGCCGCTTCGGCAATGATACATTTCATCAGACATCACATCATAGATCATTCCGATCTGACCGATTCCATCTTCATAAATGGCCAGCGAGATGGCAAAATGGCGCTGCTGGTTAACAAAATTCGTCGTTCCGTCAATGGGATCAATAATCCAGATCACTCCGTCGGCTGTCACATCGCGATCTCCAAGCCCTTCTTCTCCCAACACCCTGTGGCCATCATAATTCGCATGGATTTTATTTATAAAAAATTGTTCCACCTGTTTATCGACATTTGTAACTAAATCAGAAAAGTTCGTCTTATATTCAACGTTCAGCTTTGTGATAAACGATTTCCTAATCAATTCGCCCGCTTCCATTACCCATCTTTTTGCATCGTTAAAAAGCCTGTCTCTGATTGATTGCCACATACGCAAAATTGCCCCTTTAATCAATTTATCTAAGCACTTCCATTATGACATAGATAAAAAAAAAATGAATCAAATAAAAAAACCCGCCGACTGGCGAGCCTCTCTCTGCCGCAATCGCTCGATGCCGCTTTTAAGCTTCCAAACAAATCAATTCCTGCCTCAATTGCTCCAGCTTGCGTTTTGAACGATGAATTTGTTCAATATTTTGGCTTTCCAATGCATCATGCAACGTCGCCAACTCATAGTCGATTTCCATTTTTAAAACGGGCAAACGCTCCTCAGCATCGTTTCTCAGCAATGTTTGAATCACTTGCTTCATGTTAAGAACACCTCAACATTATTTTTGATTTTGATCTCGTTTAGTAAAACCTTTCAGTTCATGCCTATTTATTGCTATTATTCCACTTTTTGCACCATTTCAAACAGGAAAGTAAGGATGATGATGAATTTTCAAGGTTTTTCGAAAAATTTTTACATTTTTAAAAATCAAAGCTTGAAAACCGCACGCAATCGTGGACAAAATTTAAACGGCGGGCAAAATATGAACCGTATCAAACTCAAACAGCGAAACTCGAAAATGGAAAAGCATTTCACATGGCCTTACACGCGATGCGGGCAAAAAAACCACCAAATGATTAGTTGCTTGCTATTGCCAGCAGCAAAGCGGGGGCTAAAAAACCCTCTCATTTTTAAGTCGGTCCATTTGACGATCGTACCTTTATTTGGCACACATTCCTGTATGAACTGCCAAACAAACAGGAAATTGCATAAACATTGCCGCAAGATCATGCATCCAAATGAATTGCCGACTTGCAAGGCCATATGAAAAAATGAAGAGCTAACATTGAAAACATCCGTTCTTAATCGGCTTCATCAAGTTAGAAAAGCTAAATTCTTATCGGCCTCCAAAAAACTTTCAAAATCAGCCGTCAGGAGCCCTTTTTAAATCAAACGCAAATGACATTTGAATCATCGATGCTTTTATACCGCTTGAGCGTCAACCATTAAAAAATGGAAATCAAACGGTAACATGAATTTCTTTTCTTAGCTAAAAATAAGCATGTGTACGCAGTTCAAGGGAAGGAGTGGATGTGAAAATGCAACAGCAGCAACAACAGCAGCAGCAAAAAGGAATATGGCTGCCGCTAATCGCTTCTGTCGGAGTTGGCGCTGCCACCTTTTATACGATGACGCGCAATGGCAAAGGAATGGGGCAAACCCTTCAACAAATCGTCCCATTCGTAGCAGGATTGAAAAGCAATCAATCATCGCTAAATTCCAACCAACAACAAGAACCGAGTACACAAAACAGCCAAACACTTCAATAAAAAAATCCCCCGCTTTTTGGGGGATTTAGTTCGCAAATTTACGATGCATTTCTTCCGCTTCGCGGATCATGCGTTCGAATAATCGGGCAACTGGAGGAGCATCATGGATTCTGCCTACAATTTGCCCTGCCCAAGCAAAACCTTCTTCGTCTTTTCCGTCATAGATATAGCGCTTGTTTGCTTCGCCGCTGATATAGTCTTTTAATGCTTCATACGTTGGATTTTGCTGCTCAATCTCTAAAATTTTATCCGTCCATTGATTTTTTAACGCCCGCCCCGGCGCCCCGATTTTTCGCTTGATTATAACCGTATCCGTTTCATCTGCCGCGATGATGTTTTGTATGTATCGCTCGCTTGCGTGCACACATTCTTTTGTTGCAATAAAACGAGTTCCCATTTCAATGCCTTCCGCTCCTAAAGACAGCGCTGCAAGCAAGCCGCGGCCGTCCCCGATTCCGCCCGAAGCAATCACTGGAATGGATACAGCGTCAACGACTTGCGGAGTAAGCACAAATGTTCCAACATCATCTCTGCCTAAATGGCCGCCGCCTTCCTGGCCAACAGCCATCACCGCATCAGCGCCTAATTGTTCCGCTTTTATCGCTTGGCGTTTTGACGCCACTAAAACAAGCTTCTTAATGTCGGTTCCTTTCAAATATTCAAAAAACGACGTTGGATTTCCTCCTGTAACTGAAACGACAGGAACATTTTCTTCAATCGCTACATCCAGCATATGCCTGAATTCTCTGCCATGCTGGCCAATGGCATAGTTGACGCCGAACGGCTTGGAAGTCTTTTCTCTCACTTTTCTGATTTCTTCACGCAATTCTGACGGCGAATTTAAGCTCATCGCAGTAATTTGTCCAAGGCCGCCCGCATTTGAAACCGCTGAAGCCAATTCAGAATAAGCAAGATAAGCCAGGCCGCCTTGAATGATCGGATAACGAATCCCCAACAATTTCGTCATACGCGTTTCCCAATTCATCTTACCCTCTCCTTCTTTCTTTGCATGTTGGTGGTGCTCCTGCTCATACAATAGCACGTTTTTATACGATGAGACAGGCCAACAATAAAAACAATGAAAAGCAAAAACCGCTGATGCCTAAACTTATCAGCACGAACCGCTTTGATTTTCCGATAACAAAACTGATGACTGCTGCCAAATAAACAAAAATTAATAGCAAAAATAATTTGGCCGCCGTTCTCTCTTCAGGAGAAGCAAACATCACGACAGCATAGCTCAGCCAGATCATTTCATGAATCAGCAAAGCCAGCATCATCCGCCGCACCTTTAACCACCTCATCCAACGGTATGCAAAAGGAGGGCCATGCATGAATAAAAAAACCGCAAGCCGCTTTGAGAGCCTGCGGTTTTGTTTTTTCTTAACGAACGATATGAATTGGTCTGTCTAAAGCGACTTCCGCTGCTTCCATCGTCATTTCCCCTAACGTCGGATGGGCATGAATCGTAAGTGCAATGTCCTCTGCAGTCATGCCGCCTTCGATCGCCAGCCCAAGCTCAGCGATTAAATCGGACGCATTGAAACCTGCAATTTGCGCCCCGAGCACGAGTCCGTCCTCTTTGCGCGTAACAAGTTTAATAAAACCATCGGTAGCATTGACTGACAACGCCCTTCCATTCGCAGCATACGGAAACTTCACACTTTTCACATCAAAGCCTGCATCTTTCGCTTCTTGCTCTGTATAGCCGACAGAAGCCAATTCCGGTTCAGAAAAGACAACCGCTGGGATTGCCAAATAATCCACTTGAGACGGCTGTCCGCTGATCGCCTCAGCAGCAACTTTGCCTTCATACGATGCTTTATGGGCAAGTGCCGGACCGGCCACAACATCGCCTATCGCATAAATGCCCTGCACTGTCGTCTGGCATTGATTGTCGACTTGAATCAACCCTCTATCTGTCAGTTGAACGCCGATTTGCTCCAGACCCAGTTCATCTGTATTCGGGCGTCTGCCGACGGTTACAAGAACATAATCCGCTTCAAATGACTTCTGCTCGCCCTTTATTTCCGCAGAAACGACGACGCCGTCCTCTTTTTCTTCGACGCCTTGCGCTATCGCTTCCGTATAAATGTCAACCCCTTTTTTCTTTAAGTTCTTTTCTACAAGTGCGCTCATTTGTTTTTCAAAACCAGACAAAATTTGTTTTTCGCCTTCTAAAATCACGACTTCTGAACCAAAATTGGCATAGGCTGTTCCGAGTTCAATTCCGATGTAGCCGCCTCCGACAATGACTAATTTTTTCGGAATGTCCTCTAAAGCGAGCGCGCCTGTTGACGAAATCACGCGATTGCTCCACTTAAAGTTTGGCAATTCAATCGGCCTTGAACCTGTTGCAATGATGCAATGTTTAAAATGATACGTCTGTGTTGTATATTCATCTTTTGTTACGCGGACCGTCCGTTCATCCGAAAAATACGCTTCGCCCTGCACAACTTCAATGTTGTTTCCTTTCAAAAGACTCGCAATGCCGCCAGTCAGCCTTGAAACGATTGAACCTTTCCACTCTTGAACTTTTTTGAAGTCAATGGCCGGGTTTTCAACGTGAATCCCCATTTTTCCCATGTCATTCAGTTCATTGAATTTGCCGCTTGCTGAAATTAACGCTTTCGAAGGGATGCAGCCGACATTTAAGCAAACGCCTCCCAACGAATCAGACTTTTCGACAACAGTTACTTTTTGCCCAAGCTGCGCTGCGCGAATTGCAGCCACATACCCGCCTGGTCCCGAGCCAATCACCAGTGTGTCAATTTCTTCCGCAAAGTCTCCTACTACCATTTACGTTACGCCTCCATTACTAATAATTGTGGATCATTCAGCAATCGCTTCACATGATTTAATGCTCGTTGAGCCATCACACCATCAACCAAGCGATGGTCATAACTTAAGGATAACGCAAGAACAGGGGCTGCGACAACTTTCCCGTCTTTTACAATCGCTTTTTCTTCAATTCGGCCTACACCTAATATGGCGACATCTGGATGATTAATAATTGGCGTAAACCATTGTCCGCCTGCTGAGCCAAGATTCGAAATCGTACTGCTGCTGCCGCGCATCTCTTCGCTCGTCAGCTTGCCTTCTCTCGCTTTAACAGCAAGCTCATTTATTTCTTTTGCAATCATGAGCATGGATTTCCGATCCGCTTCTTTTATCACAGGAACAATGAGGCCATTTGGCGTATCCGCTGCAATTCCAATATTGTAATAATGTTTATAAACGATTTCTTCATTTTCATCATCAATGGTTGCATTTAATGCAGGATATTCCCGAAGCGCCGATACATATGCTTTTACGACATACGGCAAAAATGTCAGCTTTACGCCTTTCTCAGCGGCCCATTTTTTATACTGATTGCGATGTGCCACTAAATCCGCCACAACGGCTTCATCATGATGGGTAACATGAGGCGCCGTATACTTTGAATGCACCATCGCTTTTGCAATCGTTCTGCGGATGCCTCTTAATTTTTCTCTCGTTTCATCTTGAGCAGCGGCTGCAAATGCCGGCTGTTTTAGGTCGTCAGCAGCTGCTTTTTTATCGGCTTCAACCGACTTGCCTCCGCTTAAATATGCATCAATATCTTCTTTTAAAATCCGGCCATTTTTCCCTGTTCCCGTGACTTGCGTAATGTCAACGGATTTTTCTCTTGCATATTTGCGAACCGACGGCATAGCGATCACTCTTGGCTTTTCTTCCTGGTTTATCTTAACATTAGGATGCTTGTCGTCTTTTTCCGTTTGCGCGTCTTTCTGCTCTTCGGGCGGAAGTTCATTTTCCGGTTCCGTTTCAGCGCCTTCCACTTCAAAGGTGATGATCACGTCACCGACAACCGCAACCTCGCCTTCACCAACTTTCAATTCAAGAACCTTGCCGTTCACTGGGCTCGGAATTTCAACAACCGCTTTATCATTTTGAATTTCGACAATCGGAACGTCTTCTTTTACTTCATCCCCAGGCTTGACAAACCATTTTACAATTTCACCTTCGTGAATGCCTTCGCCAATATCGGGCAATTTAAATTCAAATGCCAATGCATTCGCCTCCTGTTTTCTAAAAATCGATGACTTTTTTCGCCGTTTCAACGATATCTTTATAACTCGGCAGCCAAACATCTTCAGCGGCCGAAAAAGGATAGATGGTGTCAGGTGCAGTGACTCGCAGCACAGGAGCTTCCAAACTTAAAATCGCGCGATCATTGATTTCTGCAACAACATTTGCAGCTACACCTGCCTGTTTTTGCGCTTCTTGAACAACAATCGCGCGATTTGTCTTTTCAACGGATTGAACAATGGCATCAACATCCAAAGGGCTGACCGTCCTTAGATCGATCACTTCTGCTTGAATTCCTTCTTTTTCAAGTTCTTCCGCAGCTTTTAAAGAGGCATGAACCATCGCGCCGTATGCAATAATCGAAATATCTTTTCCTTCTCTTTTGACATCCGCTTTGCCAATTTCTATCGTATATTCTTCCTCAGGAACTTCTTGTCTAAACGAGCGGTACAATTTCATATGTTCAAGAAAAATAACTGGATCATTATCGCGAATTGATGCGATCAGCAACCCTTTGGCATCGTATGGCGTAGAAGGGATGACCACCTTTAATCCAGGCTGCTGCGCCATTAAGCCTTCCAAGCTGTCAGCATGCATTTCCGGCGTTTTCACACCCCCGCCGAAAGGCGAGCGAATGGTAATCGGCGAATGCCGCGTTCCCCCTGTCCGAAAACGCATTCTTGCCATTTGTCCAGAAATGGCGTCCATCGTTTCATAAACAAATCCAAAAAATTGGATTTCCGGAACCGGACGAAAGCCTTGCAAAGCCAAACCGATCGCTAAACCGCTAATCGCCGACTCCGCCAAAGGAGTATCAAACACACGATCCTTGCCAAACTCTTCTTGCAGCCCTTCCGTTGCTCGAAAGACGCCTCCATTAACCCCGACATCTTCTCCAAACACCAATACATTTTCATCGTTTCGAAGTTCGGTTCTAAGAGCGTCGGTAATCGCTTGAATCATTGTCATTTGTGCCACGCTACTTCGACTCCTTCGCTTTATATTCTTCCATTTGCTCCTCGATGTTTTTTGGCATTTCCTCAAACATCATGCCTAGCAAATCCGTCACTTTTTGTTTTGGCGTGTTATCCGCTTTTTGAATCGCTTCTTTGATTTCCTCTTGAGCTTGCTCGATCGTCTGTTCTTCATCTTTTTCCGACCACAGATTTTTCGCTTCCAAATATTTTCTAAACCGTACAATCGGATCTTTCTTTTCCCACTCATTGTCCAGTTCATCGCTGCGATAACGAGTCGGATCGTCGCCCGCCATTGTATGAGGACCGTATCGATACGTTAATGTCTCAATAAGCGTTGGCCCTTCCCCATTTAATGCGCGTTCACGCGCTTTTTTCGTGACAACGTACACCGCCAGCGGATCCATGCCGTCTACTTGTATTCCAGGAATGCCTGCAGCCACTGCTTTTTGCGCCAGCGTTTTTGCGTTCGTCTGCAATTCAACCGGCGTCGAGATTGCAAAGCGGTTGTTTTGAATAAAGAAGATCGCCGGAACTTGATACACGCCTGCAAAGTTTATCCCTTCATAAAAATCGCCTTGGGACGAACCGCCGTCTCCTGTATACGTAACGGCAACCGCTTTTTTGTTCCGCATTTTTAAGCCGAGTGCGACTCCGGCAGCCTGTATGATTTGTGCGCCAATTATAATTTGCGGGGGAAGAATATTCAAATCATCAGGAATTTGATTTCCTTGAAAATGCCCTATTGAAAATAAAAACGCTTTATACAGCGGAAGTCCGTGCCAAATTATTTGAGGAACATCCCGATAGCCCGGCAAGATGAAATCTTCTTTTTCGAGCGCAAAATGACTCGCCAATTGTGAGGCTTCTTGACCAGCGGTCGGCGCATAAAACCCTAATCGGCCCTGTCGATTTAACGAGATCGAACGTTGATCGAGCACGCGGGTATAAACCATTCTTCGCATTAATTCGCGCAGCTGATCATCGGATAAATCAGGCTCGGCTGCTTTGTTGACAATTTCACCATTTTCATTCAAAATTTGAAACGTTTGGAACTCGTTTTCAATCTTTTCTAAAGTTTCAAATCCCATCATGTACCACCTCTTTTTTTAATAAACTGAGAAAATTACCCATCTTTTAGGTTAACCAAAAGCAATGCTTCCAATAGCCGAAAACATAGAAATGCATTCGGTTATATAACAGAAACGAAAGCAATAAAACTGTATTATATCAATATCCTTATTTGACTATAACAGAATCACTTATCTCAAGTTTATCTGATTACCCTTGTAATTTCAATATTTAATCTGAAATATTATAAATTTGTTGCAACCGCTTGAAACCTACTGTATTATATAACATTTAAATTCTGTTATATAATAATTTTACAACAAGCGCCACCTGACTTAATATGTTAAAATAACACAGTAGGAGTGATTGCTTATGCTTACGATGAAAGATATCGTGAAAGATGGCCATCCAATTTTGCGAAAAAAAGCTGAACCCGTACAGCTGCCCGCCTCTTCAGAAGAAAAAGAAACCTTGCGGAAAATGCTGCAGTTTTTAAAAAACAGCCAAGATGAAGAAATGGCTCAAAAATACGGCTTGCGGCCTGGAATCGGATTAGCCGCCCCTCAAATCGGGCTACGCAAACGAATGATTGCCGTTTATTTGACGGATAATGGAGAGTTATATGAATACGCATTGTTCAACCCAAAAATTATCAGCCATTCCGTTGAATTAACCTATCTCGAAGGCGGCGAAGGCTGTTTATCTGTAGATGAGGATATACCGGGAAACGTTCCCCGATATGCGCGTATTCAAATCAAAGGGACCGATTTGGATGGAAATGAAATTAAACTTCGTTTGAAAGGTTTGCCTGCGATTTGCTTTCAGCATGAGATCGATCATTTGGACGGAATCTTATTTTATGACCGCATTGATAAAAACAACCCATTTAAAACATATGGGAATCCCGTCGCACGATAGCACGACACTTGAAAAACATGAGAAACATGAAAAAGATTCCATTTTCATTTATACTAATAAAAAGAAAAAAGTATTGGAGTAGTTAGCCGTTATGAAATTCTTAAAAAATCATCAAACTGCAGTTTTTGCTCTCGGAGGTCTTGGTGAAATTGGAAAAAACACGTATGGCATCCAATTCCAAGATGAGATCATTTTAATCGATGCAGGAATTAAATTTCCTGAAGATGAGCTGCTCGGAATCGATTACGTCATTCCAGACTATACGTATCTCATAAAAAATAACGAAAAAATTAAAGGGCTTTTTATTACGCACGGCCACGAAGACCATATCGGCGGAATCCCTTTTCTGCTTAAACAAGTGAATATACCGATATATGGCGGGAAGCTGGCGATTGGCCTCATCCGCAATAAACTGGAAGAACATGGACTGCTCAGACGGGTAAAACTATACGAAATTCAAGAAGACGACGTCATAAAATTTCGAAAAACATCCGTCAGCTTCTTCCGGACAACCCATAGCATACCTGATTCATTTGGCATTGTCGTAAAAACGCCCCAAGGCAACATTGTGCATACGGGTGATTTTAAATTTGACTTTACTCCCGTCGGAGAGCCTGCAAATTTGACAAAAATGGCTGAAATTGGAAAAGAAGGCGTGCTCTGTCTCATGTCAGACAGCACAAATAGTGAAATTCCAGAGTTTACGATGTCTGAAAGAGTTGTCGGAGCGACGATACAAGACATTTTTAGAAAAGTGAAAGGAAGAATTATTTTTGCAACCTTTGCGTCAAATATCCACCGTTTGCAGCAAGTTGTAGAAGCAGCGGTAAAAAACAACCGCAAAGTCGCCGTTTTTGGCCGAAGCATGGAATCAGCAATGGAAATTGGACAAAATCTCGGCTACATTAAAGCACCGAAGGAAACATTTGTCGATGCTCAACAAATCAATCGTTTGCCTGACAACGAAGTGTTGATTCTATGCACGGGCAGCCAAGGTGAGCCGATGGCCGCCTTATCTCGCATTGCAAACGGGACGCATCGGCAAATTCAAATCATCCCTGGAGACACCGTCGTTTTCTCATCTTCTCCGATTCCAGGAAATACCGTGAGCGTCGGAAAAATTATCAACCTGCTCTATCGAGCAGGCGCTGAAGTCATTCACCATAAGCTTAGCGACATCCATACATCCGGCCATGGCGGCCAACAAGAACAAAAACTGATGATTCGATTAATGAAGCCGAAGTTTTTTGTGCCCATTCACGGTGAATATCGCATGCTGAAATTGCACACAAAATTAGCTGCTGATTGCGATATTCCCGAAGAAAATTCGTTTATTTTGGATAACGGAGATGTTCTCGCATTGGAAGAAGACAAAGCGGTCATTGCCGGGAAAATCCCTTCCGGATCCATTTATGTCGATGGCAGCGGCATTGGCGACATCGGCAACATCGTTCTTCGCGATCGAAAAATTCTTTCAGAAGAAGGGCTCGTTGTCGTTGTTGTCAGCATTAATATGAAAGAATATCAAATTCTTTCCGGTCCTGACATCATTTCAAGAGGATTTGTTTACATGAGGGAATCCGGGGATCTGATTAAAGAAGCGCAAGATTTGTTAAAAGATCATCTGCAGCAGGTGATGAACAAACAAACCAGCCAATGGTCTGAGATCAAAACGGAAATCACGGATACGCTGGCCCCGTTTTTATATGAAAAAACAAAAAGACGGCCGATGATTCTGCCAATCATCATGGAAATATGAGCGCAAATTTTTGGACCGCACGTTAAGCTCTTTCGCTTTCGTGCGGTCCAATTTTAATTTCGCCGTTAAAGCAATAGGATGAACTTATTCGCAATGACAGCAAACAAATGATTTGCCGGAATAGCTTCTTAGTTTAACGATTCAACAGCCGTTTTTCTAAACGGTTAATGTCTTGAGAGGCGCCGATGACAACCAATATGTCATTTTTAAAAATTTTTTCATCCGCCTTTGGTGACACAATAATCGATTCGCCTCTTTTAATCGCAACAATGTTTACGCCATATACCGCACGAATGTCTAATTCCATTAATGTTTTTCCATCAATTTTTGAGCTGGCGATCAACTCCACGATGCTGTATTCATCTGATAATTCCAGGTAGTCCAGCACATTATTTGAAACAAGGCTCGTAACAATGCGGATTCCCATATCCCGTTCCGGATGAACCACTTGATCCGCCCCTATTTTTTTAAGCACTTTCTCATGATGATCATTTTGCGCTTTGACGGTGATTCGTTTTACACCCAATTCTTTCAATATTAAAGTTGTCAAAATGCTCGCATGTATATTGTCGCCAATCGCAACAATCACATGCTCAAAATTGCGAATGCCTAAATTTTTTAATACGGTTTCATCGGTGGTATCAGCGATGACAGCATGTGTAGCGATTTCAGCAAATTCATTCACTTTTTCTTCATCGATGTCAATCGCCAGCACTTCCATGCCTTGAGCGACTAATTCCTTGCAAATGCTGCCGCCAAACCGGCCAAGGCCAATCACGGCAAATTCTTTCTTCACAGCCATTCCTCCAATTTCCCAACTTTCATCTGTTTTAATTCGGAGCGAAAAAATTGTGTTCACAGCGTTCGTTGTGCGCAGCGTTCATCAGAATTGCAGCGCCTCGCCGGCATTGGCTGCCGCAACCCGTTTTTTAAGTTTTATATTCGTTGTCAACAAGCTCCAAAAATGCTTTCACTTGCTTTAGGCGCATATAGGTCTCATGCGTAATAATCCAAGTATCGCGGCTGACTTGCTCATGATGCCCTGAAGATAACGGCATTTTATAAATCTGATCATTTTCGGTTAAACTGATGGAAGGCAAGATGGCATAGCCGATTCCATTTAAAGCCAATTGCTTGCAAGTTTCGATGTGGTCAACGACAATCGTGCGCTCTGGCGGAGATAAAAAATGCTCATGCCACCATGCCTGAATTTCTTGATAATAGGTTGAATCGCTTTTAAATTGTATAAAAGGCTTTTCAGATGCCTTCAGCTGTGAAATCGATTGAATTTCGGTATCAACAAGCACAAGATGATCGCGAAACAGTAGTTTTTTCATTCCCCGCCAATCAGGATTTCCACGTATAATGCCAACATGGAAATGGCCTTCTTCGAACTGATGCAAAATTTCGCTGCTCCACCCTGTCATCAATGAAATTTTAACATTCGGATAGCTGCGGACATATTCTTTTAAAATTTTTGGCAGCCAATATTGCCCAATGATCGAAGCGGCAGCCAGCTTTAATGTTCCCGACACTTCCGCTTTCATCATCGAAATTTCATCGATGACCTTTTCTTTTTCAGATAGCGCCTGATTGACATACTCAATAATTTTTTCGCCAGCTGGAGTTAGAATCAGGCCACGCTTTGAACGCAAAAAAATTTGCGTTCCCCACTGCCGCTCGATCGTGCGCAGCCTCTGGCTGAGCGCCGGCTGCGTCACATATAGCCTTTCAGCCGCTTTCCGCATATTCAATTCCTCAGCTAAAACGGATAAGATTTCGTATTCTGTCATAGCAAATCCGCACTCCATTTTTTACGTTCTTGGCATCAATAAAACAAAGAGAAATGTGATGATTGCGATAATGAACAAGCAGATAAAAACATGATGCAGCCCATAGGCCAAACCATCCTGCAGCAAACGCAGCGCCTCTTCAGATAGTATGCGTTTTTTATGATCGTTGATTAAAAGGCCAGCAACGTCTTTTGTGAGCGCATCATCAAGGAAAGCTGCATGTTTTTGCAAATAGCGCGCCATTTGATTGTTGAGTATGCCGCCGAACAATGCGGCTCCTACAGCGCTGCCGAGCATGCGCATAAACATGTTGTTTGCTGTCGCGATTCCGCGCATTCCCCAATCCACGCTGCTTTGGATCGCAACAATAAATGTTGTGCTCGCCAACCCCATGCCAAAGCCGACGATAAACGAAGCGGCTCCAGCCCATATTGGATTCAAATCCGGCATTACGAACATAAAAACAGCTGTACCTATGATCAGCGTGAAGCTCCCAACAGCTGCAATCTGCCGAAACCGAACATTTGCCATCATCTTGCCGGCAATGGCAGCCGCAATCGGCCAGCCAATCGACATCGTCGTCAATGTAAATCCTGCCACAATCGGGCGGTGTCCTGACACGCCTTGAATGAATGCCGGCAAAAAAGTTGATACTCCAATGATGATCATATTGGCAGAAAAGGTTGCCAAATTAGCCAGAACCATCTCTCTCGCACTCCATAAACGCAACGGCAGCATCGGTTCATGAAAGCGCAGCTCCCAAAACAAAAACCCTAAGGAAAAAGTAATGGCAATGCTGGATAAACTGACAATTTGCATCGAAGACCAAGCCCAAACCGTTCCACCTTGAATCAAAACAAGCATGAATGCAACTACAGCAATCAAAAGCAGGAAAGCGCCCAAGTAATCAACGCTCTGCTTTTTGCGTTGAATCTCTTCATGAAAGAAAAAGACAATTCCTGCCAGTGCAAGCACGCCGATCGGAATATTCACCCAAAAAACCCACGACCAGCTGGCATATTGAACGAATACACCGCCGAGAAGCGGCCCTAAAATGGCTGAAATTCCCCACACACTGGACAAATATCCTTGAATTTTTCCTCGTTCCTCAACCGTATATAAATCTCCCACAATCGTTGCTGCGATCGGAGCGACGGCTCCTGCCCCAAAACCTTGAATCAAACGAAAAACGATGAGCATGCCCATTGAAGCGGCGATGCCGCATAGGAGCGAGCCGATAAGAAACATCACTATGCCAAAAATAAAGACCGGTTTGCGTCCAAATAAATCTGCCAGTTTTCCATAAATTAAAATCGTAACCGCCTGCATCATTAAATAAGCGGAAAAAACCCAGCTGTATAAAGAAAAGCCGCCTAGATCAGAAACAATCATAGGCATCGCTGTTGCTACAATTGTTCCTTCAATCGCTGACATGAATGTTGAAACGACAATGGCTGCGAGAACAATTGGCTTGTGTGTTTTCAAATCGAGGCACCACTTTCATTTTGCAATGGAAATAAGAAAATCCGTCCTGCCTAAGTTGGACGGACAGATTCTCGATTCATTTCATAAATATTGCGATTAATATGCTTTAAAATCGCTCGCCGCGTTAAAATGCCGGTGAATACGCCTTCTTCATTTACGACGCAAAGAAACGGATAATCAATGGACAGCTTTAATCCTTTGAGCAAACTGTCATTTTCTTGGATAATCGGTATGTCACGATTCATCACATCTTCTACCACTTTATTTTCAAGTCTTTCCACTTCAATTCTTTCAATTCCTAAAATCGAGTCTAGGATGAGCGACATGCTTATGAGCCCTTTTAGCTTAAATTCTGAATCGACAACAGGTATCGCAGAGTATCCTGATTTAATCAATACAAGCATCGCATGTTCCAATGGATTGTTCATATGAACATGAGCGACCTTTTCAGAAGGAATCATCAGCTCTGAAACTTTTTTTTCATTAAATACGTCTAGACCAAGCATAGCGTTACACCCCTTCGGAAGTTTTTAAAACGCGTTGATCCCGACTAAGAAGGGTTCACAAAAGTAGTTTACCATATATTTGGTGCGCCAACTACTTTCGTCAATTCTTGACAAAACCATTGATAAACAACGAATCTTGCCGATTCGGCTTTTCATTTCGTCAAATGAAAACACTGCAAAACGACGTGCGTTTGCTCCGCTTTCCTTGAAATGAAAGGAAAATGGCTGCATTCGCTTCAGTTAGCAGACAAAACACACTGAGAGCCGGCTGCTGGCACAGAGCTCGGAAAGGACCAGCCAATGAAAACGCTTTCCTAATCTCCACAAAAAAATAAGCACACTTCTATCTTACGTTAGTTTTTTATTATTGTAAAGATTTTAAGAATATTGAAAAAATGGAGAAGAGCAAATCACTGTAGATGGATATGCAATCATGGGCTTCACACTGATGGCAAAAAACCTGTCTTTCATGATTTCGCATGACAAACGTTATCACACCTAGGCGGTGAATGAGTGCCTGGTTCTGGTTGCTGCAGCCGTCAACTCCCTCAGGCATTTCGATATGGAAAATCGACGGCGCGAAATCAGGGCTTTCCAACATGCCAAAAGTCCAGCCCCCTGCTGAATGAAAGCAGCCAAAAACGGTTCTTGTCATGCGCTTCGATTTCAAATGATGCACATCCCGCCCCATTTCTTTGGCATCTTGCCTTCAGCTGCTAAAAACAAACAAATGTGCATCTCAACCACTGGATGCACATTTGTTCTTCGCCTATAATCCGCATTTTAATTGTGCGCCGCAGCTTGTACACGTATTGCAGCCGCCAATATCTTCAACTTCTCCTTCCCGACAGACCGGGCACGTATTTCCGATTTCAGAACCAATCGTCACTTCCGTGCTTTTCAGCGGCGCAATTGTATTGACAAGGACAACTTTATGATCGTTTTCCTCCTGCTTTTCATTTTCCTGCTCAAATGTATTTTCCTCTGCAGTCAATGACAACACTTGTGCATCCCGGCTGCCATCAACATAGACGGTTCCGCCTTTTGCCCCTCCGCGATACAGGCGCTCATAGACGGCTTCCACTTGTTCCACCGTGTATCCTTTCGGCGCGTTCACCGTTTTGCTTATGGAGCTGTCGATCCAGCGTTGAATCACACATTGCGTGTCCGCATGCGCTTCCGGTGTCAGTTCCATTGCCGAAATAAACCATTCCGGCAAGTTGTCCGGATCGGCATCAGGATTTTCGCGCAAGTATTCTTCAACAATTTCCGCTTTTACTTCAATAAACTTCCCTAACCGTCCGCTGCGGTAATAGGAAAATGAAAAGTATGGCTCCAATCCCGTTGATACGCCAACCATCGTTCCCGTTGAACCCGTTGGCGCAACAGTCAAAAGATGGGAATTGCGTATGCCGTGTTCAACAATGCTTTCGCGGATATCATCAGGCATTGTCTTCATATAGCCGGTTTCAATAAACGCTTGGCGAAGCTTTTTCGTTTCTTCTTCAGTTTCTCCGACTAAAAATGGAAAGCTGCCTTTTTCTTTTGCAAGCTCTATCGATGCGCGATAAGCCGTCGTTGCAATCGTTTCGAAAATTTTATCGATCAATTGATTGCCTTCTTCTGAGCCGTACACCGTTTCACAATAAATGAGCAAATCATGCAAGCCCATGACGCCTAAGCCAATTCGTCTTTCGCCCAAAGCTTGGCGCTTGTTTTCTTCCAGGAAATAAGGGGTCGCGTCAATGACATTGTCTTGCATGCGAACGCCGATTTCAACGGTTTTCTTCAGCTTTTCGAAATCAACGGTTTTATTCTTTTTATCCGCCATTTGCGCCAGGTTTACCGCAGCCAGGTTGCAGACAGAATAAGGAGCGAGCGGCTGTTCCCCGCAAGGATTTGTCGCAACGACTTTTTGCCCATATGCACTCGCATTGGTCTTGTCATTCGCATTGTCGATGAAAAATATTC
>CALKAO010000116.1 GCA_937983115.1 uncultured Caryophanales bacterium | reverse complement strand
TTAATTTGTAATTTGACTTTCTCACATGATTTGCATTTCGTGAACAAAGCACGAGGGCCTGCCTCAGCAAGTCCTATAGCAATTTGACGGCCTAATTCTTCCCCCGGTAACTATGGCAGTGTGTCCTGAGAAAGAACTATTTGGAAATAGACAAATTAGACTCAATTTCTTTAGATTTTTATAGGGTGTCTTATTAGGTCAATTCATGCATTGCTAAATCTTAAAAAATTTTTTTATAACACATGATGCACTTTTGAAACCTTTCATAAATGAATAAAATGCTTTCACAAGTTTCCATTCATCAGTAATAAAATAAGAATTTTGTCAAATCATTATTTCAAAAACATTTCTCAAAGCGGAACGCAATTACACTAACCGTTATATCAAATGATATAACACACTAAGAACCCTGTCAATGATTAGTTATAATATTTATAATATTTAAAAATAAGTAATTATCGTAATATGATGTTAAAATCCATCTATATAAAAGAAAAAGGTTAAACGATACACACAAGGATGCCGACGGCGACAAAGTGCCTGCTGCATTAAAAACCGATTGCAACGAGAAAGAATGTCTCCGCTTTTATCAGCGGAATTTACAAAAAAGGAGCGTTTGCGATAGAATCCTCGATAGCGGACTGCTCCAACGGCTGTTTGCGGAACAAGTGTGATGACATCGCCTGCATTTAAAGCAATGCTTTATTAAAATCAAACTCTGAACCAGCAATAGAACTGCCATTTCTTCGGATTTCCATGCAAACAGTATCCGTCTGGCCGACACGAACCACCGTGAGCCCACCGCTAAATTCGTAAACACCAGCTGGACCGGAGGTTATAGCGTTTGCTGCAGCAACTGTATTTATAAACTAAACCAGCGAAGTCAAACTTGATGTTTTGATTCGCAACCACGGGTATACATTGTCCGGATTTCCATACAGCGATCCGAATGCAGGAGGAACCCCCTGGACCCGAAAGCCTTTGAGGGTCCTGGGGACCAAGAGGGCCGTGTTCGCCTTGCGGGCCTTCTGGACCCGTGGGTCCTGGGGGCCTGGCGGACAGATACTAAATTGATCCCTTCGACAATGGTCACATTCATCAACGCCATTTCCTTTACATAGTTTCTAACTTCCTCCCGTATGATTTATTTAGGCTGCCTGCTTAATGACATGGATGGAATCACTCCAAAAACAAAATTTATCTTATCTTAAGTTATTTTGGCCGACTGGTTATGTGCCTAAAAAAGGAATCACACATGTCATTAAAAATTTTTAACAGGTTTAACGAAACGTTTATTTTGAATTCATTTGGAATAATTTTCAAGAAAAATTCACAAAATAAAAAACGGTAAATCACATTGAAATAGGAGTGAATTCATTAATGGGTATTATGAGCGGCAATCCGAAAGAAGAGCCGATGCATTACGGAGAAGTTTTTGGCGCTTGGACATTTCTCAGCACTGCAAAAGGCTGCCTCGTTGCATACCAGACGTTATTAAATCATGCCGGTGACCATGATTTAAAAAGTTTGCTTAACGAAGCGATTAACAGTGCTAAAGATGAAATTCAACAAGTGGATGAACTATTAAAAGTGAATGAAGTTGCATTGCCCCCTACTCCACCGGAACGACCAAATGCCAACCGGGAAGACATCCCAGTTGGAGCGCGTGTGACGGATCCGGAGATTAGCATGACTTTATCCATGGATATTGCGAAAAGTTTGGTTGCATGCAGCACAATAATGGGACAAGCCATTCGCGAAGACATTGGTGCAATGTTCGGACGCTTCCATGTAAATAAAGCGCAGCTCGGCTTAAAAGTATTACGCTTAAACAAAGAAAAAGGCTGGTTAGTTCCGCCTCCGCTTCATCATGCAAAATCAACAGACGAATCATGTTTTTGCCAGCCGCATCAACCGCATCGGCTGGCTTTTTACTTTCTCATCATTTGGCTATACTTTAGAAAATGTTTGTTTTAATCAGGAGGGAAGCAGCAATGTGCGGCCGATTTAGTTTATTTGCGCCAGCTGAACAGCTTCAAGCCATTTTTCACATTTCTAATATGAGCGATCTTCCGTATGCACCGCGATATAATATTGCCCCTAGCCAAGATGTTTTAACGGTCATTTATGATGGACGGGAACGGAGAGGCGGTTTTTTGCGTTGGGGGCTCATTCCGTCTTGGTTAAAATCGCCAAAAAGCAAATATACCATGATTAACGCAAGAGCAGAAACCGTCAATGAAAAGCCAAGCTTTAAGCGATTGCTCGCAAACCGAAGATGCTTAATTATCGCCGATGGCTTTTACGAATGGAAAAAGAAAAACGGAACGAAGCAGCCTTATCGCATCACCATGAAAAACCAACGGCCTTTTGCTTTTGCAGGTTTATGGGATCGCTGGGAAGGCGAAAATCAAATCTTGACGACTTGCACAATCATTACGACTGCAGCGAATGACGTCGTTCAACCGATTCATGAACGCATGCCAATGATTTTAACCGAAGAACAACAAGCCATTTGGCTCAATCCTTCGATTCAGGATCCGTACGTATTGAAAGAAAACTTGCAGCCGCATCCGCCCGAAAAAATGACGGCATATAAAGTCTCTGCATTAGTAAATTCTCCTAAAAATGATATGCCTGAAATCATCCAAGAGCTTTAGCGGCAAAACGAACCATTGAAGAAAAGCGCCGATTCAATCGCATCAATCGGCTGCACACGGCCTATTTTTTATACAAATCTGTACATGTTCCCTGTGGAACGTCAGTTCTTGCCATGCTCTCAAAAAATGTGCTCTTTTTAATTTTTTCACTCCCTGCTTGCCTCGGACTCATCGAAAATGATTAAATTTTTCCTTTTTGACAAAGAAAACGAGTGTTATTTTTTTGGTATAGACACAATATGTACACTTCTCCACTCGCTTCATATACTAAAAACCAAATGGGCAAATATGGAGATGTGGAGGTTCAATTGATATGTATACGCAATATGGAAATTGGCATCACCGTCATTATCCCCAAAGACAGATCATTCAAAGCCAGCCGGAAGGCGGGGCGGAAAGCGCCGAAAGAAAACCGGATTTAGTGCCAAATCAGCTCTTGCAGCGCGAATATCCAAACATTGTCGCATTGCGAGGTTCACTGCAAGAAAATAAAGTGGCTTTAACGTTTGATGATGGCCCCGATATCCGTTTTACGCCGCAAATCCTCAATGTTCTGAATGAATATCAAGTCAATGCGACATTTTTTCTAATGGGGGCGCGGGCTGCTGAACATGCTGAAATCGTTAGGAGAATTCATGCAGAAGGGCATGCGATCGGCAATCATACGTATTGGCATCCCAATCTAGCTCAAGAAAGCCTCGAACGGGCGCACTGGGAAATTACATCAACAGAATCGGTGCTTCAGCAAATTTTAGGGTTTAGAACCCGCTTGTTTCGTCCTCCTTATGGGGCATTAAACCGGGAACTTGTAGAGTTCATCGGCGGGATGGGCTATTCAATCATTCTTTGGAACGTCGATTCCTTGGATTGGAAACAGTTGGGGTCAAACGTCATCGCCGACATCGTATTAGCGAACACCACTCCCGGTTCGATCATCCTTATGCATGATGGCGGCGATTGGACGATGGATTTATCAGGAACAGTAAATGCTTTGCATGAAATCATTCCACGCCTGCAAGCAGATGGCATGGAATTTGTCACCATTCCTGAATTATTAATGATTAGCGCAGCAAAATGAAATGAACGTCAAAGTGCCGGCTGTTTTCAATAGACCCGCTATTCCGTAAAAATTACTATAAAAATAAATTAAAATATGCTGATTTTCCTAAGTAATAACCACAAAGTTGTAATGAAATTTGACTACTTTTGTCTAAAAGCTTTCACTTAAAGCACTTTTCCTATAAAATAAGTTTGAACTTAATTGGAGGTGCTTTTATGCTGACGACGAATGAAATCCCGATTGTGATGCAGGAGCTTTGTCGTTTGATGATGGAATACCATGAGGCGCCCAATTCTGCAAAACCAGCAATTTATGAAGATATTCTCTTGCTTGGTTCTGTCATTGAACCTACAGATTCGATATGAAAATTAAAACCCACTCCATTGCGAGTGGGTCGTTTTCATGATTAATCAATCGGATGGCGTTTGTCTCCATGCCGCTCTTCGTAAACGGCAGCAACCGTCAGCAGCGTTTCTTCATCAAACGGCTTGCCCATCAACTGCATGCCAATCGGCAGGCCGTTTGCTGAAAATCCGATTGGAACGGACAGAGAAGGGATGCCTGTTAAATTGGCCGGCGCGGCAAAACGGACAAATTCAGCAGTCACTGCTTTGCTTTCTCCTTGAATTGTTCTGAAACTTTCCTTCCATTTTGGCGCAACCATGGAAACCGTAGGAGCAGCAAGCACATCCACTTGCTCAAACGTTTGCAAGATGCTTTCACGAATGAGCCGCCGCGCCTGTTGGGCTTTGATATATTGAACCGCCGTCACAAGCTGGCCCGCTTGCAAAGATGTTCGGACATCATTCCCATATAAATGGCTTTTTTCCTTGAGCATGTCATGATGGTAAGCAGCAGCTTCTGACTGAATTGTGACGAGTTCACTGTACTCGCACAAATCGAGATTTGGAATCGCCACTTCAACAATTGTTGCACCTAGGTCTTCAAGGTTCTTGATGGCCGCTTGTACCGAAGCTTCAACCTCTTTTTCCACAAAATCAAAAAAGTAGTTGGTCGGGATGCCAATTTTCATTCCGTCTATCGATTGCCCGAACGATGCAGAATAATCGGGCACCTCAACATTGGCCGTCGTTGGGTCCTTTCGATCAAAGCCGGCAATCGCTTGAAGCACAATTGCAAGATCTTGCGCGCTTCGCGTCATCGGGCCAATGTGATCAAGCGACCACGCAAGTGGAATTGCGCCGAATTTGCTAACCCGCCCAAATGTTGGTTTCAGCCCGAATATGCCGCATAATGCCGATGGCGTGCGAATCGAACCTCCGGTATCCGAACCGAGAGAAGCATAAGCCAATCCAGCGGCCACAGCTGCTCCGCTGCCGCCGCTTGAACCACCAGGCGAACGCTCAACATCCCACGGATTGTTCGCATTCCCAAAATAAGCATTTTTATTTGTAACGCCATAAGCAAATTCATGCATATTTAATTTGCCGATAATCACAGCTCCCTCTTCACGCAATTTTTTTACAACAGTTGCATCGTCATCCGGAATATTGTCAGCTAGCGCTTGCGAGCCGGCAGTCGTTCGCACGCCTTTCGTGTTCAATAAATCTTTAAGGGCAATCGGCACACCGTGCAGCGGTCCGCGATACTGTCCAGCGAGAATTTCTCGTTCCGCTTGTTTTGCTTGAGCCAATGCTTCTTCTTTCATCACTGTAAGATATGAATTTAACTTTTTGTCCACTTCATCGATCCGTTCAAAAAGCATTATTGCCAATTCGACAGGCGATAGCGCTTTTGATTCAAGCTTTTGAGCGATTTGAGGGATCGTCTCATAATAAAGCGTTTTCATTCCTTGTACACCTCCGCTGCCCGATAGACAAGAGCAGGGACTGTGTCACGCAAATCCGCGTCCGCCAGCATTTTTTCCAATTGGCGAATCAATTGCACTTGCACTTCTACATAGGGATAATCTTTTTTATCCACTTCAATGCCATGCATCAAAAGTGTTTGCCTCACTGCTTCACGCATGAATGCCGCAACCTCCTCATGTTTCATCCTTTTCTTAATCATAGCCTAAATTGGCGCAAAAGTGTGAAAAAACATGAATTGCTTGCGGAGGAAGCGGCAATACGCGTCATATGGTTATTCTTTTAATAATCGTCTCAATACTTTTCCTGAACTTGTTGCCGGCAATTCATCGCGAAATTCAACTTCGCGCGGATATTTATACGCTGCCATATGTTCCTTCGCCCAGCTAATAATATCTTCTTCACTCACTTTTCCTTTATATTCCGGTTTAAGCACAACAAATGCCTTTACTTTTTCGCCTCGGACTTCATCAGGAACCCCTATCGCTGCAACTTGCGAAATCGCCTCATGCTCTTTCATCAATGCTTCAACATCTTCAGGAAAAACGCTGTATCCAGATGACTTTATCATTTCTTTAATGCGTCCTAGAAAATATAAATAGCCGTCTTCGTCAATTTTTCCAACATCACCCGTGTGCACCCAGCCGTCTTTCAGCGTTTCAGCCGTTGCATCAGGCCGATTCAAATAGCCTTTAAAAACACCTGGATTTTTAATCACAATTTCTCCTTGCTCTCCCGGCGGCAAATCTTGTCCTGTTTCAAGATCCACAATGCGAATCTCTGTGTCATAAGTTGGAATGCCACATGTCCCAAATTTGATATTATCAATCGGCATAAACGTATCGCACGTATGCGTTTCGCTTAAACCATAAGAAGCTTCAAAGAGCAGACAGCCGTTCGTAAGTTTTTTCCATTCAGCTGCCAGCTTTTCATCAACTGGAATCCCAAAACTTGTGGCTAAATTGATTTCAAGTGAAGTTAAATCACGATTTTCAACGCCAGGATATTGCAAAATGGCAGCATTCATTGGAGCAATCGTATAAATTTTATTTAGTCGATATGTTTCGATCGCCTCAATCGCTGCAGCAGGATCAAAGCGTGTCATCAACACCGCAAAAGAACAGCTATAAACGGGCAGAGTCACCCCCATCACCATGCCGGCAATATGGCAAAGCGGAGCAACGGCCAGCGTTTTGTCGTTTTCAGTCAGCATATACGCATGCGTGCTCGCTGCCGTTTTAAATAAAGCGTTTCCATACGTAAGCATGGCTGCTTTCGGTCTTCCTGTCGTTCCGGATGTAAACACCATGAGGCCAACATCGTTCCAAAGATCAATGTCAGCAGTTTCAGCAATTGGATCATGCAACTTGATTACATCCATAAATGAGTAGGCGCCATCAGTGGATTGCTTTTCTGCTTTTAATTCATCCGGCACAGGAATGGTGATCTTTTCCGGCAAATAATCTGCATAGCGGGCCGCAACGATAAAGGACAGCGTCGGAATATCGCCTTTTACAGCTTGAACGAGAGGATAAAGTTCTTCTCCCACCACAACCGCTTTTAATTCAACTTCATTCATTAAATAATTAAGTTCCGACTCTTTATACATCGGGTTAAAGGGGACAACGACAGCGCCCAGCATTTGAATCGCATAATGAGCGATCAAATATTGCGGGCAGTTTTGCATAAACAAGCCGACCCGATCGCCTTTTGTGATGCCTTGTTTTTGCAGAAAGCGCGCAAATCGACGCGCCTCTTCAGATAGCTGCCCCCAAGTGATCTCATTGCCATAAAAAACATACGCTGTTTTATTCGCTGCATTTTTTCCATTTTCCAGCAAATATTCATGCAGAGGCCGATCCCCCAAGCGGTACTGCAAAGTTTGCGATACAGACTTCGGCCAGCTTTTAAGCAATACCTCTTTATTCATGGACTGCTTCTCCTTTCCATTATTTTTTGATTGAATCTAGAAAATTTGTCGGAGTCAAGCCTTGGGCAAACTTTTCATGTTCCACAATCATTTGGAGAGCTGGAATATTCGTTTTTATTCCTTCCACGCGATAGTTTTGCAAAGCCGCCTTCAGCGTTTGAATCACTTCCTCGCGCGTCTCGCCATGTACGATTAGTTTTGCGATCATCGGATCGTAAAAGGGTGTGACTGCATTTCCTTCTGAAACCGCTAATTCATGGCGAATACCTTTTCCTTCCGGCACTTGAAAGGCAGTAATCGTACCCGGAGAAGGAAAAAACGTCTTCGGATCTTCGGCATAAATTCGCGCTTCAATGGCGTGGCCTTGGCATTTGATATCGCTTTGACTGAAGGACAGCGTTTGGCCAGCTGCAATTTTCAATTGTTCTTCAACGAGATCGATTCCTGTGATTTCTTCTGTAATCGGATGTTCAACTTGCAGTCTCGTATTCATTTCTAAAAAGTAGTAATTTTTTTGTTCATCTACGAGAAATTCAATGGTCCCCGCATTTTTATAGCCAATTGATTTAGCCGCTTGGATGGCATCCTGAGCCATTTTTAACCGTGTTTCTTCGTCTAGAAACGGCGAAGGCGCTTCTTCAATCACCTTTTGATGACGGCGTTGAATGGAACATTCGCGTTCCCAAAGATGAACCGTATTTCCTTTTTCGTCTGCCAAAATTTGTATTTCAATATGTCTAGGATTCTCAATATATTTTTCAATATACATCGTGCCGTCGCCAAAAAAATTGGCCGCCCGCTGCTGATTGCCTGCAAAAGCTTTTCTTAATTCTTGATCGCTCCATACGAGCTGCATGCCAATACCGCCGCCTCCCGCTGACGCTTTTAACATGACAGGATAGCCGATTTTATTGGCTTTTTGCACCGCTTCTTCTTCATTCTCAACAGGTGCATCCGTTCCAGGAATGACGGGAACGTTTGCTTTTTGCATCGCTTTGCGCGCTTCAATTTTGCTGCCCATTTTTTCAATGACTTCTGGAGAGGGCCCGACAAACGCAATGCCTTCTTGTTTGCATCGGGAAGCAAATTCAGCATTTTCTGATAGCAGCCCATAGCCGGGATGGATTGCTTCCGCCCCCGTTTGTTTTGCTATCTCTAAAATCTTTACCATATTCAAATAGCTTTCATTCACTCGCGGACCGCCGATGAGATGCGCTTCATCCGCTTGAGAGACAAACGGCGCCTCCGCATCGGCCTCCGAATATACCGCTACCGTTTGAATGCCTAACTTTTGGCATGTGCGAATAATCCGCGAAGCAATCTCACCACGGTTGGCAATTAATAATTTTTTAAACATATCGCTCTCTCCATTCTCTATCTTACTTTTCGTTTTATCATTCTTTTAAAAGCCTGCGCAACACTTTTCCAGCGCTCGTGGCCGGCAATTCATCGCGAAATTCAACGGATCTTGGATACTTGTAAGCTGCCATATTGGCCTTGGCCCAATCTATGATTTCTTGTTCTGTCACTTTGCCTTTATATTCGGGTTTCAGGACAATAAAAGCCTTCACGCTTTCACCGCGCATCGGATCAGGAACGCCAATCACTGCGACTTGTTCAATCGCTTCATGTTCTTTCATTAACGCCTCGACGTCTTCTGGGAAAACGCTGAACCCTGAAGACTTAATCATTTCTTTTACGCGGCCAAAGAAATAAAGATAGCCTTCATCATCTATCATTCCGATATCTCCCGTGTGCACCCAGCCATCTTTCAATGTTTCTTTTGTAGCATCTGGGCGGTTTAAATAGCCTTTAAACACACCGGGATTTTTAATGACGATTTCGCCTTTTTCATTTGGCGGCAAATCTTTGCCTGTTTCTAAATCAACAATGCGGACTTTCGTATCATAAGTAGGAATGCCAACTGTGCCAAATTTTATTTTATCTAACGGCATAAAAGTATCGGAAGTATGTGTTTCACTTAATCCGTATGACGACTCAGCTAAGATGCAGCCGTTGGTTAGCTTTTTCCAATCTTCCGCAAGCTGTTCATTGACTGGAATCCCAAAGCTCGTTGCAAAGTTGACTTTAAGCGATGACAAATCTCTTTTTTCAACGCCAGGAAGATTTAAAATCGCCATGTTCATCGTTGCAACGGTATACCATTTGTTTATTTTATATTTTTCAACTGCTGTTACAGCTGCTTCGGGATCAAATCGGGTCATTAATATCGTTTTGCAGCGGCTGTAAATAGGAATATTAACTCCAACCAGCATGCCAGCGATATGAAAAAGAGGGGAAATGGCTGTTGTGGTAACCGTTTCGTCATATGCTTTCGTTTGTACAGTAGAAGCTGTTTTAAACAATGCATTTCCATATGTCAGCATTGCCGCTTTCGGTCTGCCTGTCGTTCCCGATGTAAAAACGAGAAGCCCTACGTCTTCCCAAAGATTAATGTTTTCTTGCGCTTCCAGCGGCGAAGTCTTTTGAATCACTTCTACAAAATCAAATGCGCCAAATAATGTCTGTTTTTCTAATTTTAATTCATCCGGCAAAGGGATGGTTATGGATGATGAATCTTTCGGCAAATAATCCGCATAATTTGTTGAGATGACAAGGCAATGAAGCCCTTCATCTTTAAGAACATTTTGCAGGCGCGGGTGTAGCTCTTGAGCAGCAATGACAGCTTTGATTTCAACTTCATTAAAAAAATATTTCAGTTCAGATTCTTTGTACATTGGATTAAGCGGAACAACTGTCGCGCCGATTTTTTGAATGGCGTAGTGGCTGATGATATATTGCGGACAGTTCTGCATATATAAAGCGATGCAATCGCCTTTCGCAATCTTCTTTAATTTAAAAAAGTGAGCGAGTCGATTCACTTCATCATTTAACTGTTTCCAAGTGATTTCATTTCCATAATAAATGTAGGCAATCTCATGAGGATGTTCACGTGCATTTTGCGCCAAATATTCATGGAGTGGCTTTTCGCCCTCTCGGTAAACCAGCTTTTTTGGCAAGTTTTTCGGCCAGCTTCTTTTTAACACATTTTCCATGAATAATTCATCCTTTCTAAGTAATCAACTGTCCCAACGCAATAAACGTTCTGTTTATCCGTTGGGACATAGTCGCTGTCTTAAATTTTCTCAAGAATTATTCATACGTCATGAGAACATCGCCTTCGTTGACAAAATCGCCTTCTTTCACTTTAATCTCGACGATTTTTCCGCTGTCTTCCGCTTCGATTGGAATTTCCATTTTCATCGACTCTAAAATTACAACTTCCTGCTCCGCTTCAATTTCATCACCCACACCCACCAAAATCTTCCAAACGTTGCCTGCCATGTTCGATGTGATTTCTTTCATTTTCTCTTCCTCCCTATTTTTTATTCAACTACTATAATATCTCTAAGTTTAAATTTTATTTAACTCTTTTAAGATTTGCTCTTTTAATTTATATTTCTCGATTTTATTTGTCGGTGTCCGTGGCAAATCCTCAATGAGCCGAATGTGTTTCGGCCACATAAATTTTGGCATTTCGCGCTTCGCCCATTCCATCAATTCTTCAACGGTGAGTTTGTCTGATTTTGGCACGACATAAACAACGATGTCATCTTCTTCTCCTTCTTCAGCCGGAATGGGGAACGCTGCACACATGCGCACATGTTCATGCTGATTCATTAAATCTTCCACCTGATAGGAAGAAACATTCTCGCCGCGTGTTCGTATGACATCATTCATTCGATCGACGAAATAAAAGTAGCCGTGCTCGTCTTTATAGCCTGTATCGCCGGTATGAAACCATAAATTTTGAAACACTTCGACAGTTGCTTGAGGTTTATTAAAATACTCCTTCATCAACAAGTGCGGATAACGCGTTCGAAATGCGATTTGCCCAACTTCGCCGACTTCGCATTCTTCATCATGCTCATTTAAAATTTCTGCTACCATATGCGGCGATGGAAATCCCATAAATCCTTTAGCCAGCGGCTCGTTTCCCTTTATAATCGGGATGTTTAATCGTTCTGCAATCGCCAGCATTTCTTTGCGTGAATATCCTTTATAAAGTTCGTCAGGCGTCCCTTCGCCTTCCTCAAGTTCCACAATAAGACTGCTGAATCCATTTCCTGATTCCGTCTGCCCAAACCCTGATGTGACGAAATCAAATCCGAATCGTTTAGCCACTTCATGATGATATTTGGGGAGCGGCTGCATATGCACTTTTTTCAATGGATTATAGCGATCGCGTTCGCTCGGCTCCGCTTTCATCAGCCATGGAATCATAACGTCTAATAGCGTCGCATTTGTTGCGCCGCTCACGTTAATCCGCCTCCAAAAATCATTCGGGCTGAATTTATCCCACAAAGCAACTTTGCAGCCTACAAATGCTCCTCTTAATACGAGTGAAAACGCGCCGCCGACATGATACATGGGCAAATCGTTGTAAATCACATCTTCTTCGTTGCAAAAAGCTCTCGAAATATACGTATACCCATGCATCCAGCGATAAGATTGAACGACCCCTTTAGCTGGACCGGTTGTGCCTGACGTATAAATGATGTTCGCAGTATCATAGTAGTGAAGATCAATGTTTGGATTCTCCGCATTTCCTTTTGTCATTTCATCAAATGCAATCGTAGTAAACATTTCATCCAATTGAACCTGGGCTGCTTCTTGTTGATAATCGTGTTCGCCGGGTTTCGGATCATGAATGATAACGGTCAATAGCGGAATGTCATGCTTAATCTCGTTAATGCGCGAAACCATTTGTCTTTCAGTAATGAGAATTTTCGGTTTCGTATCGTTTATCTGATAGGATAGAAGCTTGCCTCGATAATTAAAATTTATTGGGCAATAGACGGCGCCAGCTTTCCAGATTCCAAACATTGCAATTGTCGTAATTAAAGAGTTTTTTAAAAATAATGAGATGCGATCCCCTTTGTTTACCCCTAATTCAATTAAATGATTCGCAAAACAATTGGCTAATGCGTTAAACCGTTCATACGTGTACGATTCATCTTCTTCGCCGTAGTAAATAAATGTTTTTTCGCCTCTTTCATTCGCCCATTGTTCAATTTTTTTAAGAATCAATTCTTCGTCTGTTCCAAAACCGAGCCATTCATCGATTGAACGCATTGTTCTCTCTCCTTGTTAATTTGCCTTTCGTTTTTCATCATACAACAGGCAAGCAGCGTAGCTTTTTTCTGATGTCGGCATAAGCTCAGGGCGGATGCTCTTGCATTGTTCCATCGCAAACGGGCAGCGGGTGTGAAAACTGCAGCCTGCAGGCGGATTGGCCGGGCTTGGCAAATCCCCTTTCAAGATGATGCGCTCTCTGTCGCGCAGTTTTGGATCCGGCTGCGGAACGGCAGACAAAAGCGCCTGCGTATATGGGTGCTTCGGATTTTCAAACAGTTCTTCTTTATCCGCAAATTCAACGATTTTTCCTAAATACATCACCGCGATTTTGTCGCTGATATGCTTCACGGCTTGAATGCCATGCGCAATAAAGAGATAGGATAAGCCCATATCTTTTTGAATTTCTTTTAAGAGATTTAAGATTTGCGCTTGAATCGATACATCCAGCGCTGAAACCGGCTCATCGCAGACGATCAGCTTTGGCTCAAGGGCGAGCGCCCGCGCAATCCCAAGCCGTTGGCGCTGGCCGCCGGAAAATTCGCTTGGGTAGCGATCGCCGTGGTAAGAAGCGAGCCCGACTCGTTCCAGCAGTTCATCCACTCGTTTCCTGATTTCTTTTTTCGTTCCGGCTCGATGCAGAACGAGTGGTTCGGCGATGATATCCGCCACTTTCATTCTCGGGTTTAAGGACGAATACGGATCCTGGAAAATCATCTGCAGATTTTTGCCGAGCGCTTTTTTGTTTTTGTAGCTTGACAGTTTTTTTCCTTCAAAATAAATTTCTCCGTCGGTCGGTTCGGATAGGCCGACGACCATTCTGCCTGTCGTCGATTTGCCGCAGCCGGACTCGCCGACTAAACCGACGGTTTCCCCTGAATAAATATCAAGCGTAACGCCATCGACAGCTTTGACAAACTGATCTTTTTTTCCAAACAAACCGCTTCCAACGGGAAAGTATTTTTTAACGTTTTTTAACGATACTAATGGTTGAGCGGTCATGTTTTAACCTCCTCTCTTTCAGGAATGAGCGGATTCCAGCATGAAACGCGGTTTCCCGCCGGATGTTTGAAAAGGGTCGGTTCTTCCTGGCGGCATTTTTCCGTCGCAAATTCACAGCGCGTCACAAAATTGCACCCTTTTGGCAATTCGTACGGGTTTGGCACGACGCCGGGAATCGCATCGAGCATTTCTTTGGATGGGCCGTGAAGCGGCGGAACGCTTGCCAGCAATCCTTTCGTATACGGATGGAGCGGTTTCTCAAAAATGTCTTCAACCGTTCCTTCTTCAACGATTTTTCCGCAGTACATGACGAGCACGCGATCGGCGATTTCAGCAACGACGCCGAGATCGTGGGTAATCAGCAAAATCGAAATGCCAAACTCTTGCTGGAGATCCCGCAAGAGATTTAAGATTTGCGCCTGAATCGTCACATCAAGCGCGGTGGTCGGTTCATCGGCGATGAGAAGCTGAGGATTGCAGGCAAGGGCAATTGCGATCATCACCCGCTGCCTCATCCCGCCGGACAGTTGATGCGGGTATTCTTTCAGACGCCTTTCAGGATCGGGAATCCCCACTTTTTTTAAGAGATCAAGCGCGGTTTTTTCAGCTTCTTTCTCGTCAACCTTTTTGTGCAAGACGAGCGATTCGGCAATCTGCCGTCCAATCGGATGAACCGGATTTAAAGAAAACATCGGATCCTGGAAAATCATGGTGATGTCATTGCCGCGGATTTTCCGCAGTTCTTTTTCACTCATTTTTAACAAATCTTTGCCTTGAAAGAGAATCTGGCTTTCGGGCTTATATTGAATGGCGCTTGCATTCAGCCCCATAATGGAAAGCGAAGTCACGCTTTTTCCGCTTCCCGATTCGCCGACTAATGCGACGATTTCCCCTTTATTTATCTTGAATGAGACATCGTTGACCGGGTTGATTTCGCCTTGCGGCGTCGAAACATACGTCGTTAAATTTTTCACTTCAAGGATCGGTGATTCTTTGTTCATTCCGTCTCCCTCCTTTATCATGCTTTTTTCACTTTCGGATCGAGAGCGGAGCGAAGGCCATCTCCAAGAAAGTTGCCGGCAAGCACCGTAAGCATAATCGCAAGCCCTGGATAAATAATCATCCACGGATTCATGTTAATCATGCTGTATGCCTGTTGAATCATGTTCCCCCAGCTGATTTCTGGAGATTGCGCTCCCATGCCGAGAAAGCTTAATGAAGCTTCGACGAGAATCGCGTAGCTTAAATTGAAAGACGCTTGTACGACAATCGGCGGGGCAATGTTTGGAATGATGTGCTTCACCATTGTCCAAATGGGGCCCGCACCGGAAATTTTTGCAGCTTCAACATACGGCTCCGAACGAACTTGCAGCGTCTGTCCTCTGGCAAGGCGGGCGAATTGCGGAGTGAAAACAATTCCAATCGCAATCATCGCATTCCATAAGCTGATTCCTAACGCTCCGGTAATGCCCAGCGCAAGCAAGATGGCAGGGATGGCAATAATCCCATCAACGATGCGCATAAATATGTCATCGACAATTCCGCCAAGGTAGCCGGAGATAATGCCCATAGGCACCCCGATGCAAAGCGGAATTAAGATCGCAAACAAACCTGCTTTAATTGCGGACTGCGTCCCCATCAGCAAACGGCTGAAAATGTCGCGTCCAAGCTCATCGGTTCCCAGCCAATGCTCCGCGCTTGGAGGCAGCATGACTTTCGTTAAATCCTGTTTCAGCGGATCGTGGGGAACGATATAAGGAGCCGTTATGGCAACGATGACCAGGATCAAGAGAAAAATCAAACTGACAAACGCCATTCGTTCAGCCATAAGCTTTTTGAAAATCGTTTTAAAATTCATCGTTCCAGCTCCTTTCTAATACTCAATGCGTGGATCCAGGATGGCATACACGATATCCACAATAAAGTTAATGATAATGACGATTACAATCATAATAAGCACGACGCCCTGCAGCATGGTGAAATCGCGCTGCAAAATCGAGTTTACGGCAAGCTGCCCCATTCCCGGGATCGCAAAAATCGTCTCGATGACAACTGTAGCGCCCAGCATATTTCCAAACAAAATTCCGATCGTCGTGACAACCGGCAGCATCGCATTTTGAAGGCCGTGCCTCATGATGGCCTGCCAGCGAGTCACTCCTTTCGAAAAAGCTGTCCGCACATAGTCAGCGCCCATCGTTTCCATTAAAGAGGAACGCAAATGCCGTGTGATTTGAGCAATGCCCACCATACCGAGTGAAAAGGCTGGCAATATGATCGATTTTATAAATCCGACTGGATTATCTGTAATGCTGACAAATCCCGTTGCAGGCAGCCAATCAAACTTCAGGCTGAACAAAAGCACGAGCAGCATCGCAAGCCAAAAGTTTGGAATCGCAGAACCAAGCGTTCCGAAGAAACGCGCAACGTAATCGATCCAGCTATTTGGAAAATAAATGGACGTAATCGCAAAAAACATTCCGCCAACAACAGCAAAGAGCATCGCCGCAACAACGAGCTGAAAAGTGACAGCCAAGCGGCTGAATACCGCTTCATGAACATATTGGCCGGTGAAAATGGAACGGCCTAAATCCCCTTGAATGGCATTTTTCAGCCAATCTAAATATTGAATTAAAATCGGTTTATCCAAACCGAGCTGTGCGCGCAATTGCTCGATTTTTTCTGGAGTTGCATTTTCTCCCAACAAAGACAGCACAGGATCACCAGGAATAAGCAAAATGAATGAAAAAACTATCATTGTTGTAATGATGAGCATTGGAACGACATAAAGCAGTCGGCGAAGCAAAAATTTTAAAAACATTACAATCCCCCCTTTAAAGAAAGCGTTATCATAAGTCCATTTCAGATTTACATTTTTATCGTTTAAGTGTTGGGTGGAATAAAGCTTAAAGCTTTAATCCACCTTTGTTTTTTTATAAATATTATTCTTCTTTCCAAGTCGTTGAGAAAAGCGGCTTAGCCAGCAAATTCGGTTCATATCCCTTTAACGATTGATTCATCGCTGAAAATCTTTCTTCAAAAAATAACGGGATAATAATCGCTTCTTCTAAGATTGCTTTTTCGCTGATTTGGCCATACAATTCCGCCCGGTCCTCTTGTTCATAGTTGGCAAATGCCTGATCTATAAGATTTTCAATCTCATCAGTTGAATAATTCCCTGTATTATAGAAGGAATCAGCAGAAAACAAATTGTTTATTGTCATTTGCGGATCGGGACGGCCGGTCCAGCTTGATAAAAATGCCGGAACTTCTTTTTCATTAAAGTAATTCGTTACTGCTGCGTTCAATTCCATAGACTGCAGTTCAACATTTATGCCGACTTCACTTAACTGGCTTTTAATCGCTTCTGCAATTCTTTGATCATAAGCATTAGAATAATGGCTGAGCTTCAGCGTAACTTCATCGATTCCAGCTTCTTCTAAGATTTGTTTTGCTTTCTCTGGATCGTAGTCAATCTTCACATCGCTGTCATGCGCCCAATATTCTGAAGGAAACGCTTGATGCGCCGGCTCGCCTTTTCCGAAGTTGATCGCTTGGATCAATGCATCTCGGTCAATGCCATGCAAAATAGCTCTTCGTACAGCTGTTTCATTTGTCGGTTCTTTGTCTGCATTTAAATAAAGCATGCGCATCTGAGCTGAAATTCTGCTTTTCAATACGATATTCGGGTCATTTTCAAGATTATCGGCATTCGCCGCTGAGACGTTAAATGCATAATCCACTTCACCCGATTTTAAGGCGTTAATTCTTGTATTTTCATCACCCATCACTTTTACCGTCATTTTATCAAGATAAGGCTGTCCTTCTTGCCAATAATCTTCAAAAGCTTCATAAACAATTTCACCGTTTGGAACATGATTCACAACTTTAAATGGACCTGCTCCTACAGGGTTTTGTGAAAAATCATCTCCATGCTCTTCTACAGCTTCCGGAGAAACCATCATGCCGCCGCGATCCGAAAGCGCCAGCAGCAAAGATGAGTCCGGCTGTGACAAGTGCAGCTTCACCGTATGATCATCAACCACTTCCACGCTTTCGATGTTTTCAAGGTCGGAAATGTTTGAATCATCCGAGTTTGCGCGCTCAATATTAAACTTTACCGCTTCTGCATTGAACGGTGTTCCATCATGGAAGTTCACACCTTCTCTTAAAGTGAGAACCAAAGTCGTATCATCTTCAAACTCCCATGATTCTGCCAACCCAGGTTCAGGTTCAAGATCTGGCGTAAATTTAATCAGCGTTTCATAAACAGGCCACAAAAGAGCGTGGTCACTTCCTGCATTACCTTTAATCGGGTCAAAATTGCTGACATCCGCCTGGTAGGCAAATGTTGCTTCGCCGCCTTGCTTCGGCGTTCCTTCCTCTGAAGTGGCTGCGCCATTTTCTTTTCCTTCATCTCCTGAATCTGATGAGCAAGCAGCGAAAACAAATGTTAATGCAAGCGCCAAAAAAGCTTTCAGCAGCAATTTCTTGGATGTTCTTGTCATTTGGTGTCCTCCTCTTGATGTTGAAAATTTAAAGTTAAGACTTTTTATATTTTTAACTTTAAGGCCGCATTGTATGTGTCGACGGACCTAAAAGCTGCGGCAGACGTCGATAAGCGTCATCCACCCATTCACAGAGCAACGGTCTTGTATCACGTGGATCAATGATTTCCTCAATTCCAAACGCTTCTGCTGTGCGGAATGGAGAACGAACGCCTTCTAATTTCGCTGTTAGCTCTTCCAACAATGCCTGCGGATCGTCGCTTGCTTCAAGTTCACGGCGGTAAGCCACTTGAATGCCGCCTTCAATCGGAAGCGAACCCCAATCTCCAGATGGCCATGCATAGCGCTGATTCAATCCATGTCCATTTGACATTCCGGCGCCGCCGACGCCAAATACTCTTCGAATAATAATTTCAATAAACGGCACTCTCGCTTGGTAAATCGCTGCAATCGCCCGGACGCCTTTCCGAATGGTTCCGCGTCTTTCAGCCTCAACGCCGACGGCAAGACCCGGCTGGTCAACAAAGTTGACAATAGGCAAATGGAACGTCTCGCACATATCAACGAAACGTTCAATTTTTTCGCAGCTTTCCACCGTCAATGCACCGCCGCCGACATAAGGATCATTCGCTAAAAATCCAACAGGATGGCCATCAAGCCTTGCAAAACCTGTGACGGTTCCACCGCCAAAATGACGGCCGATTTCAAAAATGGAATCATGGTCAAAAATCATTTCTAAAATCGGACGAATCTTATAGGGACGCCGGCGGTTTTTCGGAATGGCCGAAATCAGTTTTTCCTCTCTGCGGTTGCGATCATCATTGGACGGAATAACTGGCGGAAGTTCGTACACATTGCTTGGAAGGTAGGACAAAAATTTGCGGATGTGTTCGAACGCCTCATCTTCCGACTTCACTATATTATCCACAGCTCCGCTGGAACGATGGACTTCCACACCGCCCAGTTCTTCTTTCGTTAAATTTTGGCCCACTCCATGATTCACAATTTGCGGGCCTGCAACAAACAGCTGAGATGTCCCTTCAACCATAACCGAAAAATGAGAAGCCGCCACGCGTGCAGCGCCTAAACCTGCAACCGAGCCAAGACAGGCAGCAACGACAGGAACCCGGCCCAAGTTTTTTACAACATAATCCCATGCAGGGTTAACCGGCACATACGTATGGCCTTGGGTGTCAAGAAATTTTACGCTTCCGCCCCCGCCTGTTCCATCAACAAGACGTACGATGGGAAGCTGCAATTCATAGGCCATTTTTTCAGAATAAACTTGCTTGCCTTTAATCGCTCCATCCGCTGCTCCGCCACGGACCGTAAAATCGTCGGCGCCAACAACAACTTTTCGATTGTTAATTCTTCCCGTCCCCAGCAGAAAATTGGCCGGAGTAAAGCTCGTTCTGTTTCCGTCTTCATCATAAGTTGCTTTTCCGGCAATCGCACCCAATTCATGAAAAGTGCCTTCATCCAGCAAACGCCGAATTCTTTCGCGCACATCAAGTTTTCCTCTGGCGCGATGGCGCTCAACATTTTCTTTGCCTCCCATTTTATA
>CALKAO010000115.1 GCA_937983115.1 uncultured Caryophanales bacterium | reverse complement strand
GTCGCCGCAACCTCAAGTTCAGGCATGCCAAAAATTTTTTTCGTCTCATTGATCATTTTCATTTCTTCAAATGTATATCCATTCTCTTGAAATTTATCGATTTGCGGAATGGCATTAAAAGCAATTTGATAATGTTTTTCATCACTGGAGACAGGCAGAATTTTCGGATCCATTGCTTTGTCTTGCAAGATCGCTGCCGTCTGTTCATACAATTCATCAACGGCCTCTAATCCAGCTCCAGAAACCGCTTGATACGTTGATACGATTACTTTTGACAATCCATACTGTTTCCGAATCGGCTCTAAAGCGACAACCATTTGAATCGTTGAGCAATTCGGGTTGGCGATAATTCCATGATGATTTTTCAGTTCTGAAGCGTTGACTTCAGGAACAATGAGCGGAACATTTGGATCCATGCGAAATGCGCTTGTATTGTCAATCACGACTGCGCCGCGCCGCACCGCTTCGTGGGCCAGCTTTTTCGATACGCTCCCTCCAGCGCTGAAAAATGCAACATTGATTTGTTCAAATGATTCTGGTTTCGCTTCCTGCACGATATATTCTTTATCTTTAAACGACAGTGTTGTCCCAGCACTGCGCTTTGATGAAAGCAGCCTCAAATCATGGATTGGAAAATTTCTTTCAGCCAATACGTTTAGCAGCTGTTCGCCGACGGCGCCTGTTGCACCGACAATTGCTACATTGTACGTCTGATTTTGACTCATGAAAATGCCTCCCACAATCTATACTCACACTGCAATAAAAACGACGTGATTGATTATATTGTAAAGTGAAATCGATTGACTGTAAACCTCTCCTTGCGATTTCCTGCTGAGCGGCTGCAGCGCTGGAAGGCTGGATCATGATTTCGCGATTAAAACCGGCTGATATTGTTTCCCTTGCAATGCGGATTCGATCGTATCAACGAGCAAATCCATATTTGCAACTAATGAATTTGGCTTTTCATGGGGATTATCCTGGCCATACGGAATAAAATAGATGTTTTTTGTCGCCATAAGTTTCATAATGTTGATTCCATTTAAGCCTAGACCATCATTTGTTGAAATGCCTAAAACAACTGGATTCTGATTTCGCAGCGTTGCCTTTGCCCCCATGAGGACAGGGGAATCGGTCATCGCATTTGCAAATTTGCTTAATGAATTTCCCGTCAATGGCGCTATCACCATGCAATCAAGCGGTGTGACTGGACCGAACGGTTCAGCTTTAACAATTGTATCAACCGCTTCATTGCCCGTGATTTCTTCAACCTTTTTTACCCAATCTCTGCCGTCGCCGAATTTTGTAACCGTATTTTTCACCGTATATGTGACAAAAGGCGTTACTTTTGCCCCTTCATCGATTAATTTTTGAAATTGAGGAACGACTTCATCATACGTGCAATGAGAACCGGTTAATCCAAACCCAATATGTTTGCCTTTTAATCTCACAGATGACTCTCCTTTCAAGTCGTTTTCAATTCATACAACTGTTGGATGAGAACATTCGCAATGATTTTACCCGCTGTTTTTGGAGCGACAATGCCGGGAAGGCCTGGGGCGAGCAAAGCATGGATTCCTCGTTTTTTAGCAAAGCGAAAATCAGTGCCGCCGGGCTTCGAGGCAAGATCGAAAATAAACGTGTGGAGGGGCATTCTCGAAATGACGTCAGCTTTTAAAATGGGAGCAGGAATCGTATTAATGATTATATCTGCGTCTTCAACACGCTCTTTCAGCTCATTGAGATGAAAAGGAACGAGCCCCATTTCAGTAATTCTTGCGATATCGTCTGTTTTTATCGTGCCAACTTTCACTTTTGCGCCTAAAGCTGCAAAAGCCCGAGAAACAGACATTCCTGTTCGACCAAAGCCTAACACGATCGTATTGGAACTGTGAATCGTCGTATCCGTGTTTTGGATCACCATCATAAGCGTGCCTTCAACCGTCGGAATTGAATTATAAATGGCGACGTCATCTCTATCCATCAGCTTGACAAGTTTGCGATTCGCTTTTTTTGCACAGGCATCCAAATAAGCGTTGCTGATGCCGGAATAAATCACACAATGACTTGGCGTATCAATAATCATTTTTTCTGTCAATTGAATCGATTCATTTGAAAAAGTCGCTTCGATTTCTCCTGTATCGCTCGTTCCGCTAATGGGCAATACGATGGCATCTGTTTTTGAGAAATTGATTTCCGCTATCTTCTTTTTAACGGCGCCTGTAAATCCTTGATCTAAATGTTCAAATCCAACAAGCGCTACGCTCGCATCCAATTCCGTCAGCTTGCGAATCACTTCAATTTGCCTAGCGTCACCGCCTATAATAGTTATATGAAGATCGGTCAGCATCGTGACACTTCCTTTCTTTCTGTCTTTTAAAAAAGACGAGAGAACAGTTGAATGTTCTCTCGAAGATAAACAATGAACACCATTTATTTCATTTTATGTCTTGACGAAGTTTGCGAAATAGACACCCGGCCATCATTACGGATGATCAACTAAAATAATGTCCTTCCCAATTGTTTTGATTTGCGACCAGTAAATGGTCGTTTTTTTCTTCTGTTTCCGAATTGAAAACGTTGAACGATCCGATACGACAAACGCTTGAATTTCACCTGTATTTTCATCAAACACCAAATCAGTTTGTCCTAAAAAACCGAGTCTTTTCCCGCTTTCAATGTGAACAATTTCTTTCCGGCTCAATTCGCTTAGCCTCATTTCAAATCTCCTCTCATCATCGCTATATATACAAACCTATGATCATGCCAATAAAAAAATCCCGGCTTTTAAAAACAGCCGAGATTCCAGCATTTTGCATCTTTGGCAAGCGCGAATCACATCAATGGGCCAGGGCTGATGCTTGAAACAGAAAACTGCGGTTTTAAAATTTCTGCTGCCAGTTCGTTCACTTGTTCAAGTGTTACCGATTCAATGTTCGCAAGCATTTCATTGATCGATATTTGCCTCCCTAGAAGCAATGCATTTTTGCCATTGCGGCTCATTCGGCTATTTGTACTTTCTAAACTGAGCATTAAATTTCCTTTCAGCTGCGCCTTGCTGTTCTCCAATTCACGTTTCGCAATCCCTTGTTCTTTAACTGCGTTAATCGTTTCGAGGATGGTTTCGTACACGTTCTTTGCTTGTTCAGGCGCTGTACCGGCATAAATAGCCAATAAGCCGGCATCAATAAATGATGAATGATAGGAAAATACAGAATAAGCCATCCCTTTCTTTTCACGAATTTCTTGAAACAAGCGGCTGCTCATGCTTCCGCCCAAAAGATTATTTAAAACAGCAAGATGATACATCCGTTCATCGCCATAGGGCAAACCTGGAAAACCGAGGCATAAATGCGTCTGTTCCGTATCTTTTTGCCTCATCACTCGATTTGGATAAAATGTTGGACGCTCAAGCTTTGGTTTTTCATGCGAAGATTGATATGTGCCAAATTTGTTTTCAATGATAGGAATAAAATTGTCTTGTACATTTCCTGCAACGGAAATCACAACATTTTCAGGCGTGTAAAATTTCTTTCGATGCGTTTCAAGTGTCGAGCGATCAAACTGAAGCAGCGTTTCTTTCGTTCCTAAAATTGACTTTGCCAGCGGATGATCGCCAAAACTCGCTTCACACAATAATTCGTGAACCATTTCATCAGGTGAATCTTCATACATGTTAATTTCTTCAAGAACAACATTTCTTTCTTTTATTAATTCCTCCCCATCAAAAACCGAGTGAAAAAACATGTCAGCCAACAGGTCCAAGGCATACGCAGCTTTCTCATCTAAAACTTTCGCATAATAGCACGTATATTCTTTTGATGTAAACGCATTGACTTGTCCCCCAATGGCATCAAATGCTTCTGCAATTTCTTTTGCATTCTTCGTCTTTGTTCCTTTAAAAAACATATGCTCTAAAAAGTGCGAAATCCCATTCATTTTTTCTGTCTCATATCGTGAGCCCGCTCGAACCCAGACGCCGATCGCAGCAGAGCGCACCGATGGGATTTGCTCAAGGATGATCGTAACCCCATTTTTACATCGATGTTTTATGATCAAACTGTTTCCCCCTAAATCGCAATTTACGCGTCGACCGATCACACTATATCATGTTCATTCGGAAGAAACAATGAATTTAATCGAGTCTTTTTTCACTCAATAAATCAGAAACCGTGCCGATCTTGAAACCTTTTTTTTGAATGCCCTCAATCATATTTGGAAGCGCAATTGCGGTTGATTTTGTTGGATGCATGAGAATCATTGCGCCGGGGTGGCTTTCATGAATAATGCGCGAAGCCATTTCATGCGGGTTTGGCGATTTCCAATCGACGGTGTCAATCGTCCATAAAACCGTTCCCATATTTAATTGACGGGCAATTTTAACAGCAGAATCGTTATAGCTCCCGCTCGGAGGTGCAAACCATCTTGGCGTCCGCTTGACTGTCGCTTCGATAATATCATTCGTCATCTTTAGTTCCTCTCGAATTTTTTCATTGGACAAACGTTGAAAATCCGGATGAGAATACGCATGATTTCCGATTTCATGGCCTTCCTCAGCAATCATTTTCGCAAGCCTCGGATGTTTTTTAGTCCAGGAACCGTCAAGGTTAAACGTTGCATGAACGCCATAAGTTTGAAAGATTTTTAAAAGCTCAATCAGATAGTCATTTCCCCATGCAACATTGACCTGGAATGCCACCATCTTTTTTTTCGGATTTCCTTTGTAAATGGGCGCAGGTTCGAGTTTGGAAAGCGTCACTTGCGGTTTTACTTCTTTTAAAACAAGTTTGTTTTCATTAAATCGATTTTCTTTTTTCATGTTTTCATAAGATTGATGGATATCGACCTGAAGCCCGTTGTAGCCGGGAATGGCTTTCCAAACCGGATCGATCGCTGCATCAACAGGGTCTTCTTCATACAAATGGGCTTTTTGCTCAATCTCTGCATACAGCGGGTCATTTGAAGAAACAGACAGAGCATGCTCATGTTTTATCGCATCCATATATGTAGCAGTAAACGAATTATTTAAAAACTGGTAGGAAAAAATAAATAAAAAGATAAAAATGATCACTTGTCCGATTTGACGTTTCATCACTTATCCACCTCATAACAATCCATATGTTAGAGATGGGGCCCTTAGAACGCAAAAAGGAGTCTCATTGAATTTGACTCCTGCCCATTAATCGACTTTTGCTTTTTCTTTTTGTTCTTTCAGCACTGCTTTTCGCGACAAGTTAATTCTGCCTTGTTTGTCAATTTCTTTCACTTTCACTAAAATTTGGTCGCCAATCTTGACGACATCTTCCACTTTTCTCACCCGTTCCATCGCCAGTTCGGAGATGTGAACAAGCCCTTCCTTTCCACTAAACAACTCAACGAAAGCGCCAAACTTTTCAATTCGTTTTACCGTGCCCAAGTACGTTGTGCCAACTTCAACTTCACGGATGAGATCTTCGATGATTTGCTTCGCTTTCTCATTCATTTTCGGATCTTCTGAGGCGATGAAAATCGTTCCGTCTTGCTCAATATCAATTTTAACGCCCGTATCATCAATGATCTTGTTAATCATCTTTCCGCTTGGCCCGATAACTTCACGAATTTTATCAGGATTGATCGTCATCGTTAAAATTTTGGGAGCATAAGGAGAAAGCTCTTTTCTTGGCTTGGATATGACGCTATTCATATGTTCTAAAATTTGCATGCGTCCTTTTTTTGCTTGATGCAGCGCTTCTTTTAAAATTTCCCGATCCAAACCGGCAATTTTGATATCCATTTGCAGCGCCGTAATGCCTTTTGCCGTGCCTGCCGCTTTAAAATCCATATCTCCCAGCGCATCTTCCAATCCTTGAATATCAGACAAAATAACGACTTCATCGTCTTCTTTTACGAGTCCCATCGCGATGCCGGCAACAGGCGCTTTAATGGGGACCCCTGCATCCATCATTGCCAGCGAGCTGGCGCAAATGCTTGCCTGCGACGAAGACCCATTGGATTCAAGAACTTCAGATACGAGGCGAATGGTGTATGGGAAGTTTTCTTCAGGTGGAATCACCTTTTCCAATGCTCGTTCGCCTAATGCGCCGTGTCCAATTTCCCTGCGTCCCGGGGCTCGAATCGGACCGGTCTCGCCAACGCTGAACGATGGAAAATTATAATGGTGCATAAAGCGTTTTTCTTCTTCGGTATCTAATCCATCCAAAATTTGAACATCGCCAAGGGCGCCTAATGTGCAAGTGCTTAACACTTGTGTTTGGCCTCTGGTAAACAAACCGGAGCCGTGTGTGCGCGGCAAAACCGAAACTTGTGATGATAACGGGCGAATTTCATCCATTTTGCGGCCGTCAGGACGAATTTTTTCGTTAATAATGAGCTGGCGCACTTCTTTTTTCAGCAGCTTCTGCAAGATTTCTTCGACTTCGTCTGTGTGTTCCTCATCAATTTCTGAAAAATGTTCCACAGCATGCTGCATCACTTCTTCAATTTTTTCATTTCTGTCCAGTTTCTCAGTGACTTGAACGGCATTTTTCAAATCATCGCCAATAAAATCAATGACGGCTTGCTCCAGCTCCGGATCAATTTGCCGAAGGGCGACATCCATTTTTTCTTTCCCGACTTTTGCCGCAATTTCCTCTTGAAACGCAACAAGCCGCTTGATTTCTTCATGGCCAAACATAATCGCTTCAAGCATGTCTTCTTCATTGACTTGATCTGCACTTGCCTCTACCATGTTGACCGCTTCTTTTGTACCGGCAACTACGAGTTCAATATCGCTTTGTTCCGCTTGTTCGACGTTTGGATTAATGATAAATTCGCCGTCGACCCGACCGACGATTACGCCGGCAATCGGCCCTTCAAACGGAATGTCCGATATCGATAATGCCAACGACGAGCCTAACATCGCTGCAATCTCTGGCGAACAATTTTGATCAACACTCATAACGGTGTTAATAATTTGAACGTCATTTCTAAATCCTTCAGCAAATAGCGGGCGAATGGGCCGATCAATCAAACGGCTTGCCAAAACGGCTTTTTCACTCGGTCTTCCTTCTCGTTTAATAAAACCCCCGGGAATCTTGCCAACAGCATACAATCGTTCTTCATAATTGACTGTAAGCGGAAAAAAAGGCAAATCTTTTGGTTCTTTCGATGCGGTTGCTGTTGAAAGAACCGCTGTGTCGCCGTAGCGTACAAATACAGCGCCGTTTGCCTGCTTCGCCATTTGGCCAATTTCCACAACTAATTTGCCGTTGGCCCAATCTAATGAAAATACTTGTTTCTCTTGGTCCATAATGATGAGTACTCCTCTCAGTCTGAATCATTGTCATTAATCTGCCATTCCATAGTCGTTTTATGGTGCCATACATTTTATGCCGTTTATAAACATTTTACCATGTCTTCGCGCTTGTTCTATTATACCCTAATTTAAGTTGGCATAAAATAAAGAAAATACACGAAAAAATAAAAAACGAGGATAAGCATCCCCGCTTTTTGCTGCTATCGGCGCAATCCTAGCTTTTGAATCAATTCGCGATAGCGCGCGATATCTTTTTTGCGCAAATAGTTTAATAAATTTCGACGCCGACCAACCATTTTTAACAAACCGCGTCTTGAATGATGATCTTTTTTGTGCTTCCGCAAATGCTCATTCAAAGTTTCAATTTGTTTCGTAAGAATCGCGATTTGAATCTCAGCTGAGCCTGTATCTTTTTCATGTGTTCGAAATTCTTCAATGATTTTATTTTTTTCTTCTTGACTGAGTGCCAATCGGCTCACCTCCTTTATTAATGAAAACCCCAATTCCCTAGCAAACGTCGGAGAAATCGTATTGCCAAGCAATGGTTTTTCAAATCTTACGTTAGTAAGCATACCTCGTTTTTATCTAAATTGCAAATTGAAAATAGGCTTCGGCTTCCCTTTTATCTTTTTTGATCTGTTCAATCAATTCTTCTGCAGAATTAAATTTCTTTTCATCGCGCAGTCTTTTTCGCCACTCGATGACTAATCGTTCCCCATAAATTTCTTGATCAAAATCTAAAATATGGACTTCGATGGACGGTTCTGGCAGGTGGTCGTGAAAAGTTGGTTTGTAGCCAATGTTTAAAACGCCATTGTACGAACGGTTTTCGTATTTTACTTTCACTGCATAGACCCCTTTTTTCGGAAAAACATATTCAGAAGAAACGGATAAATTAGCGGTCGGAAAACCGATCGTACGGCCTCTTTTCTCGCCTGTGATGACCGTTCCGCTCATTTCATAATATCTGCCCAAATACTGCGGCAGCTTTTCAACCTCTCCGCTGCCAATCATCGAACGTATCAAGGTTGAGCTGATTTTTTCATTGTCTTTTTCAACTTTTTCGACTGTCGTGACATCAAATCGGCCGCGCGCATCCGTTTGCATTGTCGCCATCGTTCCTTTTCCAAATCTGCCATACGTATAATCAAAGCCGGCAACGACATGCTTAATCGATAGTTCAACAATGTAATCTTCAATAAACTGCTGAGGCGAAAGCCGGGAAAACGCTTCGTCAAATCTTACAACATATAAAAGATCAATGCCAAGCTTGTTGATTGCTTTTTCTTTTTCCGCCAACGGCGTTATTGCCGGGATGCGATCCGCTTTCCCCAAAACAACCGCAGGATGAGGATGAAATGTCATGACAGCCGATTGCCATTTATTCTCGTCTGCGATTGCCTTTGCTGTTTGAATGACTTTTTGATGCCCTAAATGAACCCCGTCGAAGTAGCCCAATGCAGCGACAGTATTTTGCAGTTCGTCTCTATTCAAGCCGTGTGGATGCTGGAGATTAATCGTCTTCAAATTGGCCACCCCTAATTTTTCTTCACTTTAATCATTTTCTCTGGTTTTATAAACCCTGGTTTTTTAGGATGAGGGATGTAAATCGCCAGTAGCTCCCCATCCGCATTGTAAATTGCATACCGCTTGTTTTCCATGCGTCCAACTTGAGGGATGACAGCGCCATTTTCGATTTTCGCTGCCAAATGATCTGGAACGATTTTTTTTTCAAAATGTGATACAGCTTTGTCAATGGGATGCAAAATTTTTTCAATTTTTCCATTCGATGCCGCCTCTTGAATTTCTTGGAAGGTTACCGCATGCTCAAGTGCAAAAGGTCCGGATTTCGTTCGAATCAGTTCCGCCAAATGAGCTGGATACCCTAATTTTTTTCCGATGTCAACTGCAAGTGTTCGAACATAAGTTCCTTTTGAACAAGCGACTCGAATTGAAAAAGAGCGCTGCTGACTGTCAATTTCATGATTTGTCAACAGCTCAATTCGATAAATCTTCACTTTTCTAGCCGGCCGTTGAACCGTTTTTCCCTCGAGCGCATATTTGTACAGCCGTTTGCCGTCAACTTTAACCGCTGAATACATCGGTGGCACTTGTGTAATCGTTCCTTGCATGTCTGCTAAAACAGATTTTAATAGTTCCAATCGAATGGGAGATTCGATTTTTTTTTCTTCTATAATGTCTCCCGAGCAATCTTCCGTCGTCGTAGCAGCTCCGAGCGAAATGGTTGCTTCATAGGTTTTCGGATAGTTTGCCATATATTCAGCCACTTTCGTCGCTCTTCCGATGCAAATCGGCAAAATCCCGGAAGCATTAGGGTCCAGCGTTCCTGTATGCCCAACTTTTTTTTCGTTTAAGAGTTTGCGAATTTTAACGACACAATCATGCGATGTTAGCCCTTTCGGTTTATTTAAAAGTAAAATGCCATCCAATGCACCCATCGTCCATCTTGTCACCTCGTAATCTTTGCGCAAAACAAGGGAATGTTTGTTCATGCACCCGTCTATCGTTCTTCTTTATTTAAATCCGACAATATTTTTTCGATGCGATTGCCGTATTCGATCGACTCGTCAAACTCAAAAAATATTTCAGGCGTTTTGCGAAGGCGTATTCGCTTTCCAATTTCGGAACGGATAAAACCGGAGGCTTTTTCTAGCGCTTCCATCGTTGCAGCTTTTTTTTCTTCGTCTCCAAGAACGGTGAAATATACTTTTGCCTGCTGCAGATCGCCAGTTACATCAACTCCGGTTACGGTAACAAAGCCCACTCTCGGATCCTTAAGGCGTCTGCTGATAATATCCGTCATTTCTTGTTTCATCTGTTCGGCTACTCGATGCGCACGCATGCTCACTTCTTGTCACCTCCAAACTGCTGCTTCATAACCATTCAAATTCAATGCGAATGATTTCAACCCTCGCATCTCTTTCAACCATTTTAATTGCTTTGTGAAGTTCTTGTTCAGCCCGTTTGCGGGTATTGGCAACGACAGCAATTCCAATCGCTGTCCGCTGCCATGCGTCTTGAAAATCCAATTCGGCCACAGAAACATTCAAGCGCTGTTTCAGGCGGGTTATCACCGACTTTAAGATGCTCCGCTTTTCTTTCAACGAATGAACATCAAATAGTGAGCAGTCGCAGCGAACAAACCCGATCATTTTCGTTCGATTTCTTGCATAATAAATGCTTCAAAAATGTCGCCTTCTTTAATGTCATTAAATTTTTCAAGCGTAATCCCGCATTCATAGCCGGCCTGTACTTCTCTCACATCGTCTTTATACCGCTTTAATGTATCGACTTTTCCTTCATGAATGACAATTCCGTCGCGAATGATGCGAATGCCTGCATCTCGAGTCACTTTTCCATCAGTGACGTGGCAGCCGGCGATCGTTCCAAGTTTTGACACTTTAAATGTTTGGCGAACTTCCGCCTGGCCTATCACTTTTTCTTCATACTCTGGGTCAAGCATTCCTTTTAACGCCGATTCAATTTCGTCAATCGCATCGTATATAATTCGATGCAGCCGGATATCGACTTTTTCCGTTTCAGCGGTTTTCTTCGCATTGTTGTCAGGGCGAACATTGAATCCAATAATAATTGCATTTGATGCTGAAGCGAGGATAATGTCTGACTCAGAAATCGCGCCTACGCCTGAATGGATAATATTGATTTTTGTTCCTTCAACATCAATTTTTTGAAGCGCGCTGACCAATGCTTCCGCTGTCCCTTGAACATCAGCTTTAACGATCAGATTCAGTTCTTTTGTTTCTTCTCCTTTAAACTGTTCAAACAGTTCATCGAGGCTGACTTTTGAAGATTCCTGGCGTTCAGCCGCTTTTTGTTTTTCTGCTCGCGCTTCTCCAACTTGCCGGGCGGTTTTTTCATCTTTAAAAACCATAAACGGATCGCCGGCTTGCGGCACCTCTTGCAATCCCGTGATTTCGACCGGTGTTGACGGACCGGCTTCTTTTACGCGCTTTCCGCGATCATTTACCATTGCTCTTACACGCCCATAAGTATTTCCTACAACAATCGGATCTTGAATCTTAAGCGTACCATTTTGCACAAGAAGCGTAGCGACAGCGCCTCTGCCTTTATCAAGCTCCGCTTCGATAACGGTTCCAGTCGCAAATCGAGTCGGATTCGCTTTTAACTCTTCCATTTCTGCCACGAGTAAAATCATTTCCAAAAGATCATCGATGCCTTCTTTTTTCAAAGCGGATAGTGGAACGAATATCGTATCGCCGCCCCAATCTTCCGGCACTAAACCGTGTTCAGTCAATTGCTGCATGACACGTTCCGGATTCGCGGTTTCTTTGTCAATTTTATTCACTGCAACGATAATCGGAACATCAGCCGCTTTCGCATGATTGATGGCTTCGATTGTTTGCGGCATGACCCCATCATCCGCAGCAACCACGAGCACCGTAATATCCGTGATTTTCGCTCCGCGCGCCCGCATCGTTGTAAATGCAGCGTGGCCGGGCGTATCTAAAAAAGTGATCTTTTGTCCATTTTCTTCTACTTGATAAGCACCGATATGCTGCGTAATTCCTCCGGCTTCGGTTTCAGTCACTTTTGTTTCTCGGATGGCGTCGAGCAAAGTCGTCTTTCCATGGTCAACATGCCCCATAATCGTCACAACGGCTGGCCGCGGCTTTAGATCGCTTTCTTTGTCTTCGATTTCATAGCGTTCAAAATCGCTGATTTCAAATACTTCCTGAATTTCAACTTCTACGTTATAATCGGCAGCAACCATTTCAATCGCATCGGCATCAAGCTCTTGATTAATGGTTGCCATGACACCAAGCATCATTAGCTTTTTAATGATTTCTGACGGCTCTTTATTTAATTTTTTCGCCAATTCTGCTACCGTCAATGTGCCTTCATGCGTTATTTTTGATGGCGTTTCGTTTTGTTTGGCTAGAAGATTGCCTTTATTTTTTTTCACGCCTGCATGAGGTTTTTTCTTGCCTTTTTTCCGCTTATGCTGATTTGCTTTCTTGGCTTGCTGCATTTTTTCCGGACGATCGATTTCGCGTTCTTTGCTATCCGGTTTCTTTTTCTGTTTATTTTCAACAATTTTTTGTTTTGGCTGTTTTGCTTTTCCAGGTTTTTGCTCGGGTTGTTTACCTTGGTTAAAAGCGTTATCCAATTTTTTTATGGTCTCTTGATCAATGGTCGACATATGATTCGATACGTTCACATTTAACGACTGCAGTTTTTCAATTACCTGTCTGCTTGTAAGCTGATTTTTTTTGGCATATTCATAAATCCGCATCTTACTCATTTGTTCACCCCCATGTTATTGACCGAGTTTGATGAGTAATTTTGCCGCAAATCCTTCATCTGTAACGGCTAAAGCAACACGCTGTTCTTTCCCTATCGCTTGGCCAAGGGAATCTCGGTCTCCCATCTGAACGCAATATACATGATAATGCAAACATTTATCTTGAATGGTTTTTTTCGTCGTTTCCGATGCATCTGTTGCTATAATAACAAGTTTTGCATTCCGTTTCCTGATTTCATTTAGGACAAGTTCTTGCCCAGACACGACTTTGCGTGCTCGATTTGCAAGCCCCAACAATTGATAAAATTGGTGTTCATTTGTCATGCGAGGATCGTTCTTTCGCTAATATTTTTAACAGTTCATCATAAATGCTTTCACTTACATTTACTTTTAAATGAGCCGTCAAGCTGTTTTTTTCTTTCGCTAATTTAATAACTTCCTCATCTTTTGATAAATACGCGCCGCGGCCTGATTTTTTCCCCGTCTCATCGATGAAAATCTCTCCTTCAGGAGAACGCACAACTCGAAACAGTTCTTGTTTTGGCTTCATTTCTTGAGTGACAACGCATTTGCGCAATGGCACTTTTCTTTTTTTCATATTTCTACACCTCTGCTAGCGTTCGTCTTCGGCATCATCTGCCGATTCCTCGTCATTAACATGATAAATGCCTAACTCTTTCGCTTCTGACTCGCTTTTTATATCGATTTTCCAACCGGTTAATTTTGCAGCCAGCCTTGCGTTTTGCCCTCGTTTTCCAATTGCAAGCGAAAGCTGATGATCCGGGACCACAACCGTTGTCATTTTTTCCTCATCATTGACATCGACATACAGAACTTTTGATGGGCTTAATGCATTTGCCACATATTCAACTGGATCTTCAGACCATTGAACGATATCGATTTTTTCTCCTTTTAATTCATCAACAACCGCCTGCACGCGCTGGCCCTTTTGGCCAACACAAGCTCCAACCGCATCGATTTCCGGGTTTTCTGCATACACTGCGACTTTTGAACGATCGCCCGCTTCTCTGGCAATCGATTTGATCTCAACGGTTCCATCATAAATTTCAGGAACTTCCAATTCAAATAATCGCTTCAGCAATCCGGGATGTGTCCGCGAAACCATAACCTGGGGGCCTTTTGTCGTTTTTTCGACTTTCGTGATATAAACCTTAATCCGGTCGTTTTGCTGATACGTCTCATTCGGCATTTGTTCATTTGCCGGAAGCAGCGCTTCTACTCTGCCCAGATTAACATAAATAAAGCGGTGGTCATATCGCTGGACAATCCCAGTCATAATGTCCTCTTCGCGATCAATAAACTCGGAATAAACAATTCCTCTTTCCGCTTCGCGAACGCGTTGTGTGACAACTTGTTTCGCCGTTTGCGCTGCAATTCTGCCAAAGTCTTTTGGCGTCACTTCAATTTCGACGATGTCCCCAATTTCGTAGTTCGGATTCATTTCACGTGCTTTGCTTAATGAAATTTCCAGACGTGGATCCGTCTCTTCTTCCACAACATTTTTTCTCGCAAATACTTGAATGTTTCCATTTTCTTGATTGAAATCAATACGAACATTTTGGGCTTGATGAAAGTTCCGTTTGTATGCAGAAATCAAGGCGGCTTCAAGCGCTTCAATGATCACATCTTTACTGATGCCTTTTTCCTTTTCAATCATCGTCAATGCATCCAATAATTCGGTGTTCATCTTTCAATTTTCTCCCCTTTAACGTTAACAAGGCTCTATTTCCATGAAACTGCAGCGACCTTAACGAGTTTCTAATTAAATGAAACAGCAAGTCTTGCACTGGCGATTTTTTTATACGGTATTTCGGTTTGTTTGACGCGATGCCTGTCACGCCATTCAACAATTGCTGTTTCTCCATCAAACTGAATCAGTTTGCCTTCAAAAGTTTTATGGCCTTCGATGGGTTCATACGTCGCAATATGAACTTGTTTTCCAACCGCTTTTTTAAAATGTTCAGCTTTCTTTAGCGGCCTTTCAACACCTGGAGAAGAAACTTCAAGATAATAAGATTGTTGAATCGGGTCATGTTCATCAAGTTTCTTGCTTAATTGCTCACTGACAAGTTGGCAGTCTTCAATGTCAACGCCGTTTTCAGAATCAATATATACGCGCAGGTACCAGTTTTTTCCTTCTTTTACGTATTCCACATCGACAAGCTCAAGATTCATTTCTGATAAAATGGGCGTAACGACTTGTTCGGTAAGCTGAGTCACACTTTGCTTCATCTTGAACCTCCTTCCAGCATCGTTTGTGATGGCAGCCAAAATGAAAGAGTGGGGATTCCCCACTCTTTTCGAAACGTTGTATTGACTAGTATTTCCAACACTCATCATATCATAACCCATTTATTGATTCAATAGACCGCCGTGCACTTAAAACAGCGAAAGCTGATTCGCATCTGGCAGCCCTTCCAGACATCCGTGAGCCTCCAAATATTCTAACACCGTTTTTGTCATTTTGCTTCGCTGCTGCAAGTCTTCTTTTGACAGAAATTCTCCTTCTTCACGGGCTTTTACAATGTTGATCGCCGCATTTTCCCCTACACCGGGAAGCGCGCTGAACGGAGGAATAAGCGTATCCCCGTCAACGAGAAATTTCGTCGCATGCGAGCGGTATAAATCAACTTTTTGAAACGACATGCCTCTTTCGCACATTTCGAGCGCCAGCTCAAGAACCGTAAGCATGCTTTTTTCTTTTGGCGAAGCATCGAGCCCTTTTGCATTGATTTCTTCAATTTTTGAACGGATTGCATTTGAGCCTTTAACCATCGTATCCAAGTCAAAGTCCGATGCCCGAACCGTAAAGTAGGCGGCATAAAAATATATCGGATAATGAACTTTAAAATAAGCAATTCTGACAGCCATTAAAACATACGCCGCAGCATGCGCTTTAGGGAACATGTATTTTATCTTTTGGCACGATTCGATATACCAATCAGGGACATCATGTTTTTTCATTTCTTCAATCCATTCCTCTTTTAATCCTTTCCCTTTGCGGACAAACTCCATAATTTGAAAGGCAAGCGAAGGCTCCAGGCCTTTATAGATGAGATAAACCATGATGTCATCTCGGCATCCGATCACATCTTTCAGCTCGCACGTTCCATTGGCAATCAATTCACTCGCATTGTTCAGCCAGACGTCCGTCCCATGAGAAAGGCCTGAAATTTGCACGAGTTCCGAAAATGTGCTTGGTTTCGTTTCTTCAAGCATTTGCCTGACAAACTTCGTTCCAAATTCAGGGACGCCTAATGTGCCGGTTTTGCACAAAATTTGCTCAGGTGTAACTCCAAGGGATTCCGTGCCTGAAAATAATTTCATCACATCTTCATCATCCGGCGGTATCGTTTTTGGGTCAATTCCGCTCATATCTTGCAGCATGCGAATCATTGTCGGATCATCATGGCCAAGAATATCCAGCTTTAACAAATTGTCATGAATCGAATGGAAATCAAAATGAGTCGTTTTCCATTCGGAACTCCGATCATCTGCAGGATATTGAATCGGCGTAAAATCGTAAATTTCCATGTTGCTGGGGACCACGATAATGCCGCCCGGATGCTGGCCCGTCGTTCTTTTCACTCCTGTGCAGCCTTGAACGAGCCGATCAATTTCAGCATTTCGCAAATGCAGGCCCTTGTCATCTTCGTAGCCTTTCACGAATCCAAACGCCGTTTTTTCAGCTACCGTGCCGATTGTCCCCGCTCGAAAAACAGAATCTTCTCCAAACAATTCCTTTGTATAGTTGTGCGCGCGCGCTTGATACTCTCCCGAAAAATTCAAATCGATGTCAGGGACTTTATCGCCTTTAAAGCCAAGAAACGTTTCAAAAGGGATGTCATGTCCATCTTTATTGTAAAGCGCGCCGCACTTGGGACAAGGTTTATCAGGCAAATCAAAGCCCGAAGCCACAGAGCCGTCATCAAAAAACTGGGAATGTTTGCAGTTCGGGCAAATGTAATGAGGAGGAAGCGGATTCACTTCGGTAATCTCTGTCATTGTCGCAACAAAAGAAGAGCCGACAGAACCGCGGGAACCAACTAAATAGCCATCATTAAGCGATTTTTTTACAAGTTTATGCGAAATTAAATAAATGACTGCAAATCCATGACCAATTATGCTCTCCAATTCCTTCTCTAGACGCTCTTCAACAATTTTCGGCAGCGGATCGCCATAGATTTCTTTCGCTCTGCGATAGCTCATCAAGCGAATTTCCTCGTCTGCACCAGGGATTTCCGGCGTATACAGTTTGGATGGAACGGGCCGCAAATCCTCGATGAGCGAAGCGACATATTGCGTGTTTTTCACAACGATTTCTTTCGCTTTTTCTTCACCAAGGAAATGAAAACATGCCAGCATTTCATCGGTTGTTCGAAAATGGACGGATGGAAGTTTTTGCCGGTTTAAAGGATTCGCTCCGCCTTGGGAATGGATTAATATTTCACGATAAATCGCATCCTCTTCATTTAAGTAATGCACATTGCCAGTTGCAACAACGGGAATTTGCAGCCTTTCCCCCAATGCAACGATATTTTTGATGATTTCTTTGAGCGCCTGTTCATCCGTAATGAGCTCATTTTCAATTAAATGTTCGTAGTTTTCTAGCGGCTGAACTTCTAAATAATCATAGAATTTTGCAATTTCTTCCACTTCATCCACTGATTTTTGCATCATGCTTTCAAACACTTCACCTTTTTCACATGCCGAACCAATGACCAGACCTTCGCGATGCTTTTCCAACTGGGATCGAGGAATGCGCGCCGTACGATAAAAATAGTCAATATGCGAAAGCGAAACGAGTTTATACAAATTTTTTAATCCCGTTTGATTTTTAGCTAATATGGTGCAATGAAACGGACGCGTTCGCTGCCAGCTTCCATCGCCGATATGATTGTTCAATTGATCAAGCGATGTCGTGCCGCGTTCAACGATGTCATTCACCATTTTCCAGAGAAGATGGCCGGTGGCTTCAGCATCATAGATGGCGCGGTGATGCTGGGTTAATTCAATGTCAAATGTTTTGCAAAGCGTATTCAGACGGTGATTCTTTAACTCCGGATACAAATAGCGAGCCAGTTCCAGCGTATCAATAACAGGATTTTTCACTTCATCATAGCCGATATTTTTGAAACCAGCATTTAAAAAGCCCATATCAAACGACGCATTGTGAGCAACTAATGTGTCTTGGCCGATAAACGCATAAAACGCTTTTAAGACCTCTGCGATTTCCGGCGCATCTTTTACCATTTCATCTGTAATTCCTGTCAACTCGATCGTCGTTGCCGAAAGCGGCTCATGCGGATTTGCGAATTGGCTGAACCGATCAATGATTTCTCCATTTTTAATTTTTACGGCCGCAAGTTCAATAATTTTATGATAAGCCGCTGACAGCCCTGTCGTTTCAACATCAAAAACAACATATGTTTCTTCGAGGAGATCCCGTTTTTCAACGTTAAAAGCAATTGGGACGCCATCATCAACAACATTTGCTTCCAAACCATAAATCACTTTAATTCCATGCTTTTTTCCGGCGGAATAAGCTTCAGGAAAAGACTGCACAACGGCATGATCGGTAATCGCGATCGCTGGATGGCCCCACTTTTTCGCTTGTGAAATCAACATTTCAGTCGGCGTGACGGCATCCATCTGACTCATTGGCGTATGCAAATGAAGCTCCACACGCTTTTGATCTGCCGGCGCCAAATCTTCCCGTTCTTTTTTGGAAACCATATTCAAATCATTTGCAATCATGACGAGATCGCGGATAAATGTATCGGTTTGGATGCTTCCGCGCGCTTTCACCCATATCCCTTTTTTTATCGCTTGAAACGATTGTTTCTCTTCATCATTGCGCGAAAACATTTTGACGATAAAAGAATCCGTATAGTCTGTAATTTTCATTTGCAGAAGCGCTCTGCCGCTGCGCAGCATTTTCACTTCAGCGTCAAACACATAGCCTTCAATGGTAGCATGACGCTCCTCTTCTTGAATCGATTGAATGGCTACAGGTTCGTCTTCAATTTTTTTGCCTATCAAAAATTGGGATGATGGCTTTGCCTGTTTGTCCCACTGCTCTTTTTTCACGCTTTCAAGCAGCGCTTTTCGCATTTTTTCTGAATCCTCTTCCGCCCTGCGCTTTTCAAACTCCTCAAAATCTTGTTCATCCACAATGAACTCAATTTCAAAATTTGGAAATCCATAGCTTCGGAGCTTTTCCGTAAGAGGTGGCATAATTTTTCGTCTCCATAGTGCAGCTTCCGCTTCATTTCGCGCCTGCAAGGTGAGCCGATTTCCTTCTATTTTAGGCGTTTGCTCTTTCAATGGCGATACCAGCGGTTCGGATGCACGATTCAAATTCGCAAGGGCGTAGCTCCAATAGTCTTTTACGAGCTGCGGTTCGGGAGAATTTGCGCTCGCAATTGAAAAAGTAACCTTTGCGATGTGCTGAAAGCTTTCCTGCATTCTTCTTTGCAAAAGGATATACATATCAATCGGCAAAACCGACGGCAATCGAAGTTCAAAATGCCAGCTTCGTTCTTTTCTGTCAATAATCAGTTTCTTTAATTCTGCTTTTTTAAAATAGCGTGCATACTTATCTTCTCGCAATTGCAATTGTTCAAGTAAAATTTGAAATCGTTGGATTGCTTTCCCCATTTTCATCTCCCCTATAAAGCGAGACTTCCAATAACGAAATTAATGGCTGGCGAACTTATCAGGTTTCTAGCACGCGTTAACAAGTATGATGCGCGTGCTTGTAACAAAACGAACCCAATGGCAAGCAATGATGTGACTAGAATGCTCATACGCGCGCCAAATAGGCTGCACATGCCGAGTGCAGCATTGCAACATTTTCCATTCTAATTGCTGAAAAATTCAATGCCATTTCGCTAAGCAGAGCTTAGATGCTGAAACACATGATTTTCAGCTGAGCCTGCCATCAGCTGGCAAGTTGGCCGCTCGCTGACAAAGCGAAAGAAATACAACGGGGCCAAATGAAAAATGATGCCATAAAAATGAAGAAGCACCTCAATTGAGAGGTACATCTTGCCTTCAGTGCGCTGGACGATTAGAATAATACTTTCAGCTGTTGGCGAACAACTTCAACGATCCGATTGACAGGCACTTCAAACGATTCGCCCGTCTTTCTAATTTTAAGTTCAACAATGTCTTCATTCGCTTTTTTCCCGACGATAATCCGAATTGGAATTCCAATTAAATCCGAGTCTGAAAATTTCACACCCGCGCGCTCTGAACGGTCATCATAGAGGACATCCAGATTTTCATTTTGAAAGATTGAATACAGTTTTTCGGAAAGCTCTTTTTGATCTGTATTTTTCGTGTTTACTGGAATGAGATGTATGTGAAACGGGGCCAGGGAAACGGGCCAAACAATTCCGCGTTCATCATGGTGCTGTTCAACGACCGCAGCCATTGTCCTAGAAACGCCAATTCCATAACAGCCCATGACAATCGGCTTTGATTTTCCGTTTTCATCCAAAAACGTTGCATTCATCATTTCACTGTAGCGGGTGCCGAGCTTGAAGACTTGTCCAATTTCAATCCCTTTTGCAAACCGAATTACCCCATTTCCATCTGGCGATGGATCCCCTTCTTGAATCATTCTAAAATCTGCATAATCTTTTATGTTCAAATCTCGCGAAGGATTGACATTCGTATAGCTGCCGCCTGATTGAATGTGCAAACTGCCGTTCACAATAGCTTCTACAGCAAAATCCGCATAAATGTCCAGCTGATCATTCAATGGATGAACATCTTCGACGGATAGATTCAATACTTGAGCAACTTCTTCCTCGGCGACGATTTCAACATGTTCAACTTTGAAATAATTTTTTACTTTAACTTCATTCACTTCATGATCTTTGCGCGTAAGCACAATGCAGTATGAATGCTGCACTTTGAACAAAGTGTAGTCAATGGTGCGATCGGCATTCACGTTATGGCTATGATTGCCGGTCAATTTTTTTAATTCTTTTTCTTCTTCATCCGGTTTTTCATACGTTTTGACGCAAGGCGCCATTTCAATATTTGCTGCATAATCCGATTGAGTGGAATAGGCAATCGTATCTTCACCGACTTCAGACAACGCCATGAATTCATGCGTTGCATCGCCGCCTATTGCGCCGCTGTCAGCAACCACCGGCCGGAAATTGAGCTGAAAACGGCGAAAGATCCTTTTATACGTCTCTACCATTCGCTCATACACGCGATCGGCCCCTTCTTCGCTCGTATCAAATGAATACGCGTCTTTCATAATAAATTCCCTGCCGCGAAGCAAGCCGAAGCGCGGGCGTTTTTCATCCCGATATTTTGTCTGAATCTGATAGAGCAATGCCGGCATTTTTTTATAGCTATTAATTTCAGATCGCACTAAACTAGTAATCAATTCTTCATGAGTTGCGCCAAGCGCAAATTCACGGCCATGGCGGTCATGAAGACGCATCAGTTCTGCTCCATAAATGTCCCATCTTCCGGTTTCTTTCCACAATTCTGCAGGCTGAATCGCCGGCATAAGCAATTCTTGCCCGCCAGCTTTATTCATCTCTTCACGAATCACATTTTCTATTTTTCTTACAACCGTGTACCCGAGCGGGAGGTAGGAATAGATTCCCGCTGCATTTTGACGGATAAAGCCGCCGCGAAGCAGCAGCTGATGACTTTTTATTTCAGCATCGCTAGGAACTTCTCTTAATGTTGGTATAAAATAATTTGACTGCCTCATATCGACACCTCGAAATTTGATAATCTATCTTTCATTTCGACACACATGCTTGAAACTATAAGAAAAATTTCTGAATATCATTCCATGTGACAACAATCATCAGCAGCATCAGCAATGCAAATCCAACTAAATGGACGAAACCTTCTTTTTGCGGATCGATCGGTTTTCCGCGAATTCCTTCAAGCAGGATAAAAATCAATCGTCCGCCATCCAAAGCTGGAAGCGGCAGCAGATTGATTAACCCTAAATTGACACTTAACATCGCTGTCCATTGAAGCAAAGTCGCCATCCCTTGTTTGGCTGCCTCATCCGTATAGTTATAAATTCCAACAGGGCCGGATAAATTGTCCAGTGAGATTTGGCCCGTAATGAGCATTCGCAAGCCTGTAAAAATCGCTTTCGCATAATAGATCGTCGTATCAAATCCAAAAGCGAGCGAACCAGGAATTGATGTCACCCGCTCATAGCCGACGCCAATAAAACCTTCTTCTTCCCCTTTATAGTTTAGCCGTTCATCAGGGGTGACGGGGACTTCCAACGATTTTCCGCCGCGTTCAATCTGAAACAGCAAGGTTTGGTGCGGATTCGCCTGAACGATTTCCGTAAATTCATCCCAGCTATCGATCGGGGTTCCATCGATCGCCACTACGCGATCGCCCGCTTGCAAGCCTGCTTCAAATGCTGCGCCTTCTTCAGCCACACCGCCAATGACCGCTTCCTTCGATGGCGAACCATAAACAAGCCCAAAAATCGCCAAAATAACGAAAGCAAGCACAAAGTTCATGAACGGTCCGGCAAATATCGCCAGAAAACGCTGGGGAATCGTTTTTGACCCGAACTGGCGATCGAGCGGTGCGATTTGAAAATCTTGTCCATCGGCCACGTAAGAGCATTTTGGATGAACGCGATAGGTTTCAAGCGGGGCATCTTCATGTTCATACACCGTTAAAAAAAGCTCTTTCTCTAAATCCGAACGTTCAACGATCACGTCTTTTAAATTTGGGTATTTATTTTTTTGATTAACGACAATTTTTGTAACTGCTTCATCATCATCAAGCTGAATTTTAATCTTCTGACCCGCTTTTAATTCGATCATTTCGGGATCTTCGCCAGCCATTCTTACAAATCCGCCAAGCGGGAGAAGACGAATGGTATATACAGTCTCATTTTTCTTTATTGAAAATAGCTTTGGCCCAAAGCCAATGGCGAATTCCCTGCATAATATGCCTGCTCTTTTTGCAAACAGCAAATGCCCCAATTCATGAATAAAAACTAATAGCCCAAAAATGATGATGATCGCAATTACACTGTTCATCTATTTTTAACCACCTTTTTTCTCAATTAGCTGTTGGACATAGTTTCTCGTCTCAGTTTCTGCTTCCATGATCTCTTCTAAATTCGGCTTGAAAATTGGTTCGTGTCTTTCCATGGCTCGTTCGACAAGCGATTCAATTTGAAGAAAAGCGATTCGCTTTTCCAAAAAAGCAGCCACTGCTTCTTCATTCGCTGCATTCAGCACCGACGTCATCGTTCCGCCGACTTTTCCCGCTTCATAAGCCATTTTTAGGCAGCGGTATCGCTGAAAACTCGCTTCATTAAAATGAAGCTTGCCTATTTCAATTAAGTTTAACCTTTTTGTTTGCGGGATTTCAAGTCGATCCGGATAAGTGAGGGCATACTGAATGGGAATTTTCATATCCGGATAGCCGAGCTGTGCGATCACACTGGCATCCTGAAATTCCACCATTGAATGAACAATGCTTTCCTTATGCAAAACCACTTCAATACGTTCGTATGGAATTTGAAAAAGCCAATGGGCCTCAATGACTTCGAGCCCTTTATTCATCATGGTCGCCGAGTCGATCGTCAATTTTGCCCCCATTGACCAATTGGGATGGGCAAGCGCCTGCTCTACCGTTACATGCTCTAACTCTTCTCTTGAGCGATCGCGAAAACTGCCGCCAGAAGCTGTTAAAATGATTTTTGAAACGTCATTGATGTTCTCGCCGTTTAAACATTGAAAAATCGCTGAATGTTCGCTGTCAACCGGTATAATTGGCACGTTTTTTGCTCTTGCAGCCTCTGTGACAATGTGGCCCGCTGCAACGAGCGTTTCTTTATTTGCAATCGCGATCATTTTCGCTGATTCAATCGCTGCAAGGGTGGGCTTCAGTCCGATGCTGCCGACAACCGCATTCAACAGCACATCGCCGTCCGAATGTGCAGCCGCCTCAATTAGCCCTTCTTCACCATATACCACTTCTGTTCCTGCTGGAACACGGTGTTTGATTCGTTCTTTTGCTTCTTTTGTCCCGACAGCCACGAGCTTCGGTTTAAATTCATGAATGATTTTTTCGCCAAGTGCAATGTTTTGCCCGAACGACATAGCGGTTAAACGAAATCGGTCAGGATAGGCGCGAATCACATCAAGTGTTTGCGTGCCAATTGAGCCTGTCGCTCCAAGCAAACAAATTTTTTTCAAACGAGAAACACTCCTTAGCTTATGTATAATCAAATCAGATGAAATAAATGCAATATCGGCAAAACAAACAGCAAACTGTCAAAACGATCCAAAATTCCTCCATGGCCAGGCAGTAGATTTCCCGAATCTTTCACACCATAGTAGCGTTTTAAGGCAGACTCGGCTAAATCGCCAACTTGTCCGAAGACAGCAACAATGATCGCCACTAAAATCGCCCATATGTATGTAAAAAGCGGGTAGATCAATTGAAAAACAACGGCAAGCAAAATCGCAGATGCGATGCCTCCAACTGCGCCTTCAATCGTTTTTTTGGGGCTGATTTCCGGCCATAGCTTTCTTCTTCCAAATGCTCTCCCGACAAAATAAGCTCCGCTATCCGTCGCCCAAATTGAAAACAATATAAAAAAGAAAATGGGCAGGCCATTCTCCATCGCTCTCGTCGCATTAAAAAAATAAAAGCCAAAACCAGCATATAACGCACCCATAAATACAAAAGAAATTTTGCTGAAATTAATCCGGTTTTTTGAAATGACTGTAAGCGCTAAAAGAATGAGCAAAATAAGCAATAAACCATCCTGCTTGCTGTTTATAAACGAAAAAATTTTACGATGCCAATGATCAGGCAATACAAGCATGAACGTTAATAAAAAACCGGTTAATCCTAATGGCGAAAAGTAAGGAATCCGATTCATTTTCAACAATTCTGAAGTAGCGGCAAATGCTAATAAAATTGTTAACACGATAAAGGGCGCGCCGCCGATGGCGACAAGAATGATAAGCGGAATCCCAGCAAGAATTGCTGTAACGATGCGCTGCTTCATACGTACCTCCTCTTAACTAGATTGCACGCCGCCAAACCGCCTTCCGCGCATTTGATAATCTTTCACCGCCTGTACGAGCTCTTCCTCTGAAAAATCAGGCCAATACGTATCCGTAAACCACAGCTCAGTATAGGCTAGCTGCCAAAGCATGAAATTGCTTAAACGGATTTCTCCGCTTGTGCGAATCAGCAAATCTGGATCTTTTAGCTCGGGACGATATAAATAATTCGAAATCAATTGATCATCGATATTTTCGATTGAAACCAGTCCTGCCTTTACATCATGTGCAATTTTTTGCATCGCTTTTGACAGTTCGTAGCGGCTTCCGTAGTTTAAAGCAAAATTTAAAATAAGTCCATCGTTATGCTTTGTCTGTTCAATCGCCGTATCAACCGCTTTTACGGTATGTTCGGGCAAATTGCTTTTTTCCCCCATTATCCGAACTTGAACGTTTTCTTCAATCAATTCAGGCAAATACGTGTTTAAAAAGCTTTCCGGCAGCCTCAACAAGAAATCGACTTCATCTTTTGGACGTTTCCAATTTTCAGTTGAAAAAGCATACAGCGTTAAAACGGACACCCCAAGTTCATTGACCTTTTTAACAATTTTTTTGATGACTTTTGTTCCTTCACGATGGCCTGCGACTCTTGGAAGACCTCTTTTTTTTGCCCAGCGGCCGTTGCCATCCATGATGATCGCAATATGAGCAGGGATATTGGTTAAATCTAGAGGCGCTTCACTTGCTTCTTGGCTATGCTCGCGTCGAAAGAATCTCCCAAGCATTAAAAATCCTCCATTTGCTTGAAATGTGTCATGATTCCCAATAGTAAAAAACCCCCTTTAAAGAGGGTGGCTCTACTCCATATCTATTTTAACTCTTATCCAGCTATACTTCCATGATTTCTTTTTCTTTTTCCTCCAAAATCTTGTCAATTTCAGCAATGTACTTGTCGGTTAATTTCTGAACTTCATCCGTTAACCGGCGCAGTTCATCCTCCGTAATTTCGCCATTTTTTTCACTTTTTTTCAAGTCATCGTTAAGGTCGCGGCGAACGTTGCGAACCGCTACTTTATTTTCTTCGGCGTATTTTCTAACGAGTTTGACAAGTTCCTGGCGGCGTTCTTCCGTAAGCGGAGGAATCGTAATGCGAATGACATCTCCATCGTTCGAAGGGGTCAATCCGAGATCCGATTTTAAAATTGCTTTTTCAATTTCATCAAGAACGGATTTGTCATAAGGCTGAATGAGCAGCATGCGGGCTTCCGGCACAGAAATGCCGGCAAGCTGGTTCAGCGGCGTTGGCGCGCCATAGTAATCAATTTGAATTTTTTCAAGCAAGGATGGATTTGCCCGGCCGGCTCTTACTGACGCCAATTCTCTGCTCAAATTGGCTACGGCCTTTTTCATTCGATCTTCGCCATTTTTTAGCAATGATTTCGCCATTAGTTTTTCCCCCTTACAACTGTTCCAATTTCTTCGCCTAGAACAGCGCGTTTGATATTTCCTTCGTCCATAATCGAAAATACAATTAACGGTATATCGTTATCCATGCACAAAGATGATGCCGTTGAATCCATAACCGCCAATCCCTGCTTCAAAACGTCAAGGTAAGACAACGTTTCATACTTTGTCGCTTTTGAATCAATCGTTGGATCCGCGCTATAAATGCCGTCAACATTATTTTTCGCCATTAAAATCACTTCAGCTTCAATTTCAGCAGCTCTTAATGCAGCCGTTGTATCTGTTGAAAAATACGGATTCCCTGTCCCAGCTGCAAAAATGACGACGCGTTTTTTCTCAAGATGGCGAATGGCGCGCCTGCGTATATAAGGTTCAGCAACTTGTCTCATTTCAATCGATGTTTGCACTCGCGTTTCAACGCCGATATTTTCCAGGCTGTCCTGAAGGGCCAAGGAATTCATAACCGTTGCAAGCATGCCCATATAGTCGGCATTGGCGCGATCCATCCCCATCTCACTGCCGATTTTGCCGCGCCAAATATTGCCGCCGCCGACAACAACAGCAACTTCAACGCCTAAATCAACCACTTCTTTCACTTGTTTGGCAATGGAGCGAATGACGCTCGGTTCTATGCCAAAATTCTGCTTTCCAGCCAAAGCTTCTCCGCTAAGTTTTAAAACAACACGTTTATACTTTGCTTCACTCATCGTTTCCTCCAAAAATAAAGATGTTGCCACTTCATACTGTACGGTTTCTATGTACGTTGTTCAAATCATTTTGAAAAAGAGGGAACACGACGTGTTCCCTTATCCATTCTTTATTTTTTCATTTGTGACATGACTTCTTCGGCAAAATTTTCTTCGCGGCGCTCCATTCCTTCGCCCACTTCATAGCGGACAAACGTTGAAATGGAGCTGCCTTTTGATTTTAAATATTTGCCTACTTTTTGATCTGAATCTTTGACAAAAGGCTGATCCAACAGGCAAATTTCTTCATAATATTTGTTCAGGCGCCCAGCCACCATTTTTTCAACAATGTGTTCTGGCTTGCCTTCATTGAGCGCTTGCTGTTTTAAAACTTCTTTTTCACGTTCGATGACGTCTTCAGGCACATCGCTGCGATCGATGTACGTTGGGTTGATGGCTGCAATATGCATGGCGATGTCTTTTGCGGTTTCTTCATCCGCTCCTTCCATCACATTGAGAACCGCAATTTTTCCGCCCATATGCAAATAGGCCCCAAACACTTCGTTGTCTGCTTTTTCTAAAATCTTAAAGCGTCTTAGAGATATTTTTTCTCCAATCTTCGCAATGGCATCGTTTAAATACGCTTCCAACGTTTGCTCATCATTGATCTTTTGCTTTAAGGCTTCTTCAACATTGCTCGGCTTTTTTGCAAGCAAAAACTTCACAATATCATTCAGCAGCGTTTTAAAATTTTCATTTTTTGCTACAAAATCCGTCTCCGCGTTTACTTCGGCAATGACAGCTGCATTTCCTTCCATTTCAATTGCTGTCAATCCTTCAGCAGCAATTCGATCCGATTTTTTTGCCGCTTTGGCCATGCCTTTTTCACGCAGCCACTCGATGGCTTTCTCCATATTTCCATCATTTTCCGTTAACGCTTTTTTACAGTCCATCATGCCTGCGCCCGTTTTTTCACGAAGCTCTTTAACCATTTGTGCAGTTACAGCCATTGTAATTCCTCCTATGTTTAAAAAAGGTGATAAAGGGCATCTCCCCTTTACCACCCTTTTATCGTTTCAATTTTTATGTTAATCGCTTCATTCACTTTCTGTGCAACACGCCTGCATTGAACAGCTTTCAGCAATTACGCTGTTGTTGTTTCTGTTTCGTCCTGCTCTGCTTGCGGCTCTTCTTTTTCTTCTTTTTCTGCATCTGCTTGAACTTCGTCTTCTGCTTTTACGGTCTGGGCCGTTTCTTCGCCTTGTTTTGCTTCAAGCACTGCATCTGCCATCTTTGCCGTTAACAGCTTCACAGCGCGTATTGCGTCATCATTGCCAGGGATGACGTAATCGATTTCATCCGGATCGCAGTTGGTATCAACGATTGCAACGATCGGAATGCCAAGCTTTCTGGCTTCTGCAATGGCAATTCTTTCTTTGCGCGGGTCAATGACGAAAACTGCATCCGGCAATTTTTTCATTTCTTTAATGCCGCCTAAAAATTTCTCAAGGCGTTCTTTTTCTTTTCTAAGCAAAATCACTTCTTTTTTAGGCAGCACATCAAACGTTCCGTCTTCTTCCATTCTTTCAAGCTCTTTGAGGCGGCCAATCCGCTTCTGAATGGTTTGAAAGTTTGTCAGCGTGCCGCCCAGCCAGCGTTGATTAATGTAAAACTGGCCAGAACGCTCAGCTTCTTCCTTAACGGATTCCTGCGCTTGTTTTTTCGTGCCTACGAAAAGAACTTTTCCTCCATTCGCAGCCAGCTCGCGAACAAACTGATACGCTTCCTCAACTTTTTTTACCGTTTTTTGCAGATCAATGATATAGATCCCATTTCTCTCCGTAAAAATGTACGGTTTCATTTTAGGATTCCAGCGGCGCGTTTGATGTCCAAAATGCACACCGGCTTCCAACAGTTGTTTCATTGAAATCACAGCCATGCAAATTTCCTCCTAAATGGTTTTTTCCTCCGCCCGCTTCTTCTCTAAATGGGCTGCGAACAAGCAGAACCGCCATTTAAATCAACGAGCGTGTGTATTTACACGTCAGTAACTATACCATATGAAGCTAAAAGAAACAAGAGAAACTCATTTCGATTCGTAAAATTTTAACAACAATTCAATTTCGCCATGTCCTTTATTCAATTTTTTTGCAATCTCTTCCGGACTGTATCCTTGTCCATGCAATTGCAATGCCTGCGCTTCCAACGACAGTTCATACGTATCTGCATCCGCTTTCAATTCCGCAGCCGTTCGTTTCTCAGCTGTTTTTTCATTTGCTTGCTCTTGAATTTTTTGTTCAGCCTGTTCCTCGCGATAGCCGTCGTCTTCCGGCGCATTTCCGCTTGTTTGCATGACTTTCTCTAAAAAACGTTCATTTTCTTCTTTTAATTCAACGGCATAAAACGCCAGCAAATCCTCGATTTCACGCTTTTGCAATTCAAGCTTTTCATAGTCAAGAGCCGTTCGCATTTTTTTTGCAAGCAAGACGATGCTGAAAAACGTGATCAAATGCAAAATGAAACTGATGCTGAGCAAATATCCTGCCATAATTAGCCATCACCTTTTCATGCTCACTCTATACATTTTTTTCTAAAAGATGGCGAAGCTTTTGAATGGCTTTTGAATGAATTTGTGAAATTCGCGACGTTGATAAATTTAAAATTTTTCCGATTTCCGTAAAAGTCATTCCTTGTTCATAAAACAAACTAATCACAAGCTGTTCGTTTTTATTCAACTGCCTAAGCGCTTCGCTCAACTCGTTGACAAGCTCGTTTCGCAACACTTGCTGTTCCGGGTTTAACGCAGCTGCATCTTCAATTTGGAGGTTCTGTTCTTGGTCGTTTTCTTCATTGGTTTCATCGATGGAAACAAAATGGGCTAATGCATTTTCTTGAATGGCTTTTTGCACTTCTGCTTCAGACATCTTTAATTCTTCTGCAATTTCAGAAGCAGTGATCTGTCTTAAATATTTTTGTTCAAGCTTTGCTTTGATGCTTTCAATTTTTTTTGATTTTTCTCTGACAGAACGGGGAAGCCAGTCTTTTTTTCTTAGGCCGTCAAGAATTGCTCCTTTGACTCGGAATGAAGCATACGTGTTAAATTTTAAATCCCGCTTCGGATCAAATTTTGACAATGCATCAAATAATCCGACCATGCCTAAACTTTTTAATTCTTCTTGCGATACATTGGAGGGCAAACTTGAAGAAATGCGTTGGACATGATAATCAACAAGTGGCATATATTTTTTAACCAATTGCTCCGCAGCATGCGAATCGCGGCTTTCAAACCATAAATCCCACTGTTGTTTTTCAAACGCCTGCTGTTGGCTCATTCGATTCCCTCCTTAAATTTCAAGCATTTCCGCATTCACTTTGCGAACTGACAAAACAAAAGTTTCAGGATTAAACTCGATCGTTCGGCCAATGCTTCCACCAACATCTTCAGCGACAAGCTCGATTTTATATTTGTGCAAATGCTCTTTCACCGCAATGACATTGCGCTTTCCAATCCTCATTAATTCATTGTTCGATTGAAATTGAAACATTTGTGCGCCGCCTGCGATTTTGGCTTTGAATTTTCCAAACGAATCGTGATGGCTCAACAGATCATACAATGACTGAACAGCGGTGTCCGCATATTTTCCTTCGCGAAAATCTTTTTCCCTCGCCAAGTGAGAATTGGGGAGCATCACATGTGCCATGGCAGCGATATGCAATCTTTCACTGTAAACAACGACACCAACACAGGAGCCTAATCCACTCGTTCTCAGCAACTGGGGAGGCCTTGCCGTTTTAATTTCCGCTAAGCCCACTTTAATCATTTGAACCGTTTTATTCATCTAAAGGCACTCCCAATGCACTAAAAATCGTTTGAAAAGACGCAGGATCAGGCAGCAGCAAAACCTGGCCTTGCAACAATGATGAAACGGCATTGCTTTCCAGAAAAACCGTATCGATTACGACGGCATAATCGCTTTCTTTTGAAATTTGAATCAATCCATAATGAATGAGGGCTCCAGCCATATCAATGCCCACAGCAGGGACAGTAGGCTGGAGATTTAATTTTGTAAAATCTGCTAACGATGACAAATAGGATCCGGTTAAGATATTTCCGACCTCTTGAAAAGCGCTAATCGCCATCTCATCGTACGGCGGCTTTTTTAAATCGATTGCTTTTCCAGTTATTTTCGTTAATAGTTTCGAAGCTTGTTCGACAGTCAAAACGAAAAACATGCTTCCTGGAGCGTCGCCTTCAATTCGCAAAAAAACAGTGGCAATCAATGCTTCCTCGCCGCCGAAACGCTCTGTAACTTGATCGAAGTGTACGATGTTTACATCTGGAACTTTCATGTCAATGCTGCTGCCAAGCAAAGATGATAAAGCGGTGGTCGCATGGCCTGCGCCAATATTGCCGATCTCTTTTAAAATATCGAGATGAAAAGCGCTAATTTTTGACAACATGTTCATCTACGCCTCAATATTTGCGATCGCAATTAATTCTTCCGCATTCAATACTTTGTTTAAATTCAATAAAATCAGCAAGCGCTCGTCAAGCTTAGCTACGCCGCGAATATAATCCGATTCAATCCGACCGACAACTTCGGGCGGCTGTTCAATTTTATCCGCGGGTATATCGATAACGTCATTCGCAGCATCAACGATTAATCCCACTTCCTTGTCTTCAACTTGAACGATGATGATGCGGGTGCTGTTCGTATATTCCGTCATTTCAATCGAAAATCGTTCTTTTAAATCAATAATCGGCGTGACGACTCCTCTTAAATTGATGACTCCTTTGACAAAATCAGGCATTTTGGGTACACGTGTAATGTGAAGCAGACGCTCAATGGACTGAACTTGCTGGACGTCAACTCCATATTCTTCATCATTCAGCTGAAAAATGACCGCTTTGATCGCTTGATTCTTTTCAGACATTTCGCACTCTCCTTTTTTCTTACTTGATTAAAGCATTGCAATCAATAATTAATGCCACTTGGCCATCGCCAAGGATCGTTGCTCCTGAAATTGCAAAGACATTTGTCAAATAATTTCCGAGCGATTTTAATACAATTTCTTGCTGCCCGATAAATTCTTCAACAACAAGTGCAGCCATTTTTTCACCTTTTTTTACGATGACAATGGAATAATATTCATCGGGCTGCTCGCTGTTTGGAACTTCAAACAATTCGTTTAAAAAGACGAGCGGAACAACTTTGCCGCGAAAATCAATGACTTTTTGATCATGTGCATGAAACATATCCTTTTCTGTAATAATGGCTGTTTCAATGATGGATGAAAGCGGAATCGCATATTTTTCCTGGCCAATTTCAACGAGCAAAGCAGAAATGATCGATAGCGTAAGCGGAAGCTGGATAATGAATCGGCTGCCTTTGCCGCGTTCAGATTCCACAAAAACAGTTCCGCCCAATGATTCAATTTTCGTTTTTACAACGTCAAGGCCAACGCCGCGGCCGGATACATCAGAAACGGTTTCCGCCGTGCTGAAGCCGGAAGAAAAGATGAGCTGAAAGATTTCTTCATCTGAAAAGTTTTCTGCCTCATGCTCGTTTACCACTTCATTTTCGATCGCCTTTTTCAACACTTTTTCAACATTGATGCCGGCGCCGTCATCTTCAATTTCGATAAAGACATGATTTCCGCTTTGGTATGCCTTCAGAGTCACGCTGCCGACGGGATCTTTGCCCATTTGTTCGCGAACTCCCGGGGCTTCAATGCCGTGATCAAGGGAATTGCGGATCAAGTGCACGAGCGGATCGCCAATTTCATCAATCACCGTCCGATCAAGCTCAGTTTCAGCGCCAATGATTTCAAAATTCACACGTTTATTTAATTCTTTCGCCAAACTGCGCACCATGCGTGGGAACCGGTTGAACACTTGTTCAATCGGCATCATCCTCATTGTTAAAATGATGTTTTGCAAATCGCTCGAAATGCGCGACATTTTTTCAACGGTTTCGCTAAGCTCTTTTACACGCAATTCTTTTGAAATCTCTTCAAGACGCCCGCGATCGATAACGAGTTCTTCAAATAAATTCATAAGCTGATCAAGGCGTTCAATGTTTACACGGATCGTTTTGGAACTTTGACCCGACAATTTTGTCTGCGCATTTCTTTGCGTTTGCTTTTTCTCTTGTGCTGCTGCCAACTCCACATTTTGAACGGGAACAATTTCGTTGGATATTTTAAGGATCGATACGTCCACTTTCTCAACTTCAGAAACTTTCATGATTTTTTTCTGAATTTCTTCTTGATTTACTTTCGTAATAAACACCAATGAAAATTGCTGGTCAAAGTTTTCTTCTTCAAGTTTTTCAACAGAAGGTTCTGACTTTATCACTTCGCCAAGCTTTTCAAGTACTTCAAAAACCATAAACACGCGTGCAGCTTTTAGCATGCAGTCTTTCCTCAGCGTCACTTGGATGTGCAAAGCTTGATAACCTTGCTCTTTGGATTCATCGATCACCGCTCGTTCAAACTCATTTAGTTGCATCTGAACGGAAGCCTCTGCAGATTTTTCCGCTTCAGCGTCCTCTTTTTCGCTCGTTTCCTTTTCATCAAATTTGTCGAGCATTTCAATCAGATGGCTGACATCTTGCTGGCCATCCCCGCCTGCGCTAATTTCATCCACCATGCTTTCCAACGCTTCTACCGCATTGAGCAATATATCTAAAAGCTGTGAAGTCGCTGCCAGTTCTTCATTCCTCACGCGATCAAAAACATTTTCCATTTTATGCGTTAAATTAGCGATGTCTTCAAAGCCCATCGTTGCAGCCATGCCTTTTAATGTATGGGCTGAACGAAAGATTTCATGAACGAGCGACAATTCGTTCGGGTTGTTTTCCAATTCGAGCAAATAGTCATTAATCGCTTGCAAATGTTCTCTGCTTTCATCCAAAAATAAATCCAAATATTGATTTGTTTCCAAGGAACACCCTCCCTACGTTACATGTTTCATAATTGCATCAATCATGTCTTCCAATTCCACGACTTCATCCACGACATTCGCTTGAATGGCTGCTTTCGGCATTCCAAAAACTATGCATGATTTTTTAGACTCCGCAAGGGAGTAAAGTTTATCTTTGTGGGATTGCCGCAGCGCTTTTAATCCCTTCGTGCCGTCGGATCCCATTCCCGTCAAAATCGCCGTTATCATTCGATACTCATTAAATGCTTTTAATGAGTCAAATAAGCGATCAATGGATGGACGATGCCCTTTGATCGGATGCGAATCATCGAGATGGATTTTTAACTGTGTTTTTCCAAGTCTTTTTACGGTCATATGCCTGCCGCCCGGAGCTATATAGGCAGTCCCGCTTTTTACTCTTTCATGATGTTCAGCTTCCTTCACCTGGATGCTCGACATCGCGTTTAGCCGGTCTGCCAATTGTCTTGTAAATACAGGCGGCATATGCTGCACAATCAAAATGGGCGATGAAAAATCTTTTGGGAATTGCGGCAGCAAATGCTGAAGAGCTCTTGGCCCGCCTGTACTCGCACCGATGCAAACTAAATATTTTTTGGCCATTCCATCGACCTCTTGCTTCGCTTTGCTGAAAACAATCGCGACAATTTCGCAACAAAGCGATCCAGTCCTTTTTCCTCAAGCTTCTCATATCCAGAATAGGCATAGATGACTTTGTCCATCGATGCGCTGACTTTTGCTTTCGGCGCATACACGAGAAAAGGCGTTTGAGATTGAACAGCTCTGAATACCGTGCGATCAAATGGCAGAGTGCCAATAATTGAAATGTCTGCATTTAAAAATTCCCGCACGGTCCTTTTAAATCGCATCGCGGTTTCATAGCCTTCATCTTCATCCTCACAAGCGTTTACAAGCAAATGCATCGGCAAATGAGGCTCGTGCTGATGAATCGTCTTGACAAGGGCATAGCCATCTGTAATCGAAGTCGGTTCAGGCGTCAACACGATGATCATTTCATGGCTTGCTAAAATAAAATTCAGACTGTCTTTCGAAATTCCTGCTCCTAAATCAAAGAATATATAGTCATACTGGCGATTCAGCTGTTCAATCTGTCTGACGAAATATGAAAATTTAACAGCATCCAGCTGAAACATTTTAGACAAGCCGCTGCCGCCGGAAATAAACTTGATGCCTGCTGGGCCATCAGTGATAATGTCAAAGATTGACCGTCGATGTTCAATCATATCGACAATTGAAGAACGGGCGGCAACCCCAGTGATGATATCGACATTCGCCATTCCGATATCCAAATCGACAATGAGCACTTTTTTTCCAATTTGGCTAAGGCCGATCGCCAGATTAACCGAAATGTTTGTTTTTCCAACGCCCCCTTTTCCACTGACAACAGCTGCCACTTTTGTTTGTTTGTTCGCCCGTTTGCTTTCCAATTGTTTTCTTAAACCTTCTGCTTGATCACGCATCTTCTACCCCCTCAAACAGACTATGAATAATGTAATCCACTGAAGGAACGACAATGTCTTCTGGTACGTTTTGCCCATCTGTGATGTATGCCAAGCCGAGAGAAAATTCATCCAAGACATTCACAATCGCGCCATAGCTTGTCGTTTCATCTTTTTTCGTAAAAACCGCCTTTTCAATCGGAAGATGCTGAAATTGACGGATGATTTCTCTTATATCTTCATATTTTGATGTTAATGACAGGACGAGGTAGGTTTCCATCTCTTCATTAAAATCGACAATTTGGCTTAATTGTTCAACATATTTTTGGTCGCGAAAATTTCTTCCTGCCGTATCGACAATCACGAGATCATAAGCGCGGAATTTTTCATTGGCTTTTTGAAAATCGTCGAGATTATAAGCGACTTCGACTGGAATATTCAATAATTCAGCATACGTTTTTAATTGTTCAATCGCAGCAATGCGATATGTATCCGTCGTAATGAACGCGACTTTTTTCTGATCATGCAAAACTGCTCTCGCAGCAATTTTAGCGATTGTCGTTGTTTTCCCGACTCCTGTCGGGCCAACGACATTCAACACGCGCTTTTCATATTGAAAGCCCCCAATTTTTCGGCCTTTCAACAATTGCGCAAGGAGTTCGATTGTCCATTGTTTTTGCAAGTCAAAAGGAACCGTCCGCAATTGCTGTTGTTCGTACTTTTCATTCAAATGCTCATTGACTCGTTCAATCAGCTGTTCATTCACACCCTGTTTCTTTAAAAGCTGACTCACTTCAAATCGCGCTTCGCCGCCTTCTCTCGCTTGATGTTTTATTCGTTTCAGCTCTTTTTTAAGCTCTCTCATTTCAGCAAGCAGCGAATCTTCTTCACGGACAGCATGATGGATGGCGCGCGGTTTTGTTTTCAGCTTTTTCATCGGCCGTTCATCGACAGCAGCGATCACTTCGATCTTTTTTTTCGCAAACAGTCCAAAGAATCCGCCGGTCGTTCGATTTTTAGAAACAAGGATAACCGCATCTTCTCCCAGCTCGCTGCGAATCTGTTCCATTGCTTCCGGCATGGAAGAGGCAATATATTTTTTGACTTTCATTAAATATTCACCACTCCAACGCTCTGAACTTCGACATCAGGCTCCAGCTCGTTGTAGGATAATACAACGACGTCTGGCAGGTAGCGTTCAATCAGTTGTTTGACATACATTCTGACGGCTGGCGAACAGAGAATAATCGCCGAATGTTCCCAAGCGATTCTTTCAATTTCCTGTTTCATGCTTTGAAACAGCTTTTCGCTTTCCGCGGGATCCATCGCTAAATAATTTCCATGCTCTGTCTGCTTAATTGAATCGGCAATCGCTTTCTCGACAGAACCTCCGAGTGTCACAACTTTAATCACGCCATCATCTGAAACATGCTGGTTTGTAATTTGACGAGACAGCGCTTGTCTGACATATTCCGTAAGCAATTCCGTGTCTTTCGTCATCTTCGCAAAATCGCCTAACGTTTCAAAAATCACAGGCAAATTTCGGATTGATACTCCTTCTTTTAAAAGTTTCGCCAGCACTTTTTGAATGTCCCCATAGGATAAATGTTCCGGCGTAACTTCTTCCACCGTTGTCGGATGCGTTTCCTTTAAGTGATCAACCAGTTGTTTCGTTTCTTCTCTGCCGAGAAGTTCATAAGCATATTTCTTAATGACTTCGGTCAAATGCGTTGAAATCACAGAAGGTGGATCGACGACAGTATAGCCTGCCCGATCCGCTTTTTCTTTCATTTCTTCGTTTATCCAAAGCGCAGGCAAACCAAATGCCGGTTCGGTCGTTTCAATTCCCTCAACCGACTCGTCATCGATGCCCGGGCTCATCGCCAAATAATGATCGAGCATAATCGTTCCGCTGGCAACAGGAGTTCCTTTAATTTTGATGCGGTATTCATTTGGCTGCAATTGAATGTTGTCGCGAATGCGAACCACGGGAATGACAAGTCCCAGCTCCAGCGCAAGCTGCCTTCGGATCATGATGACGCGATCCAGCAAATCCCCGCCTTGATTGGCATCCGCCAGCGGAATCAAACCGTAGCCAAATTCAAATTCAATCGGATCGATGTCTATTAAGTCCATTACACTTTCAGGGCTTTTGAATTCTTCGGTTTTCAGCTCTTCCGCATCATCGACTTGCAATTCATCTTTTTTGCGTTCGGAACGAATTAAAAACAACCCCCCGGAAGAAACGGCTAATGCAATCGGAATGGTAATCATGTCATTAATCGGCGTTAAAATCCCTAATAAAAATATCGTAATGCCCGCAACGATAAGCATATTCGGATAAGACAACAATTGCCCTGTTACATCTTGGCCTAAATCCCCATCTGAAGCGGCTCTGGTTACAACAATTCCAGTCGCCGTCGAAATGATCAGTGCAGGAATTTGCTGGACAAGCCCATCTCCGACTGTCAAAATGGTATACGTGCTCGCAGCCGTGCCGAAATCCATGCCCATCTGCATCATTCCGACAATCATTCCGAAAATAATATTGATGATGATAATAATGATGTTGGCGATTGCATCGCCTTTTACGAATTTGCTCGCCCCATCCATCGCACCATAAAAATCAGCTTCCCTTTCAATCTTTTGACGGCGTTCTCTTGCTTCTGTATCGGAGATCATGCCAGCATTTAAATCGGCATCAATGCTCATCTGTTTTCCCGGCATGGCATCAAGCGTAAAGCGGGCAGCAACTTCAGAAACCCTTTCGGCGCCTTTCGTAATGACAATAAATTGAATAATGACTAATATTAAAAAGACGACAAACCCGACGAGAATGTTTCCGCCAATGACAAAATTTCCAAATGTTTCGATAACGTTTCCAGCTTCCGCTCTGTTTAAAATGGACCGCGTCGTTGACACGTTCAACCCAAGTCGAAACAACGTGACTAGCAGCAAAAGCGAAGGGAAAACAGAAAACTGCAGCGGCTCATTCATGTTCATCGCAACGAGAATGATAATTAAAGCGATTAAAATATTCGTAATAATTAAGAAATCCAGCATCACGGGAGGGAAAGGGATGACAAGCATTGCGATAATAAGAATGACACCGATCAGTACAGACATATTTTTATAGGACATGAATGAGGCCCCCCTTCTCGTCTACATCTTATTTTTCAGTCGGTATACATAAGCAAGTACCTCTGCGACGGCTTGAAACAATTTTTCCGGCACAATGCCGCCGATTTCAGTTTCATGGTAGAGCGTCCGAGCCAAATGGCGGTTTTCAATGACAGCAACTTCGTTTGCTTCTGCGATTGATTTTATCTTCAATGCTATATAATCGACCCCTTTTGCAACAATTTGGGGCGCTTCCATTTCATTTTCCTCGTATTTTAGCGCAACTGCATAATGTGTCGGGTTTGTGATGACGACATCCGCTTTTGGCACTTCCTGCATCATGCGCTGCATCGCCATTTGTTTTTGTCGCTCTTTGACTTTTGATTTAATCAGCGGATCGCCTTCGATTTTTTTATATTCATCTTTAACTTCCTGTTTTGACATGCGAATGCTTTTTTCAAAATCATATTTTTGATAGGCATAGTCAAAAATAGATAAAAAGACTAATAAAATGGAAGTAAAGACGCCCATTTTGACTGTCAGATCGCCAATGACAGCCAGCGTTGTGTTAGGACTGGTTGCCGTCAGCCGAAAAACCTCTTCTTTATGCAGCCAAAGGATCGTAAACGTCATGACGCCGACAAAAGCGATTTTTAACATGGCTTTTAACAGTTCAACGAGCGCCCGTATCGAAAAAATCCGCTTTGCTCCTTGAATGGGATTGATCCGCTCCAACTTAAATAAAAGCGGTTTTGTCGTAAACAGTACACCTACCTGCATATAGTTGCTCAGCAATGCGCCGATGACCGCAGCTAGAAAAACAGGCGCTAATATTTTTGCTGCCAGCACGGACAAATCGGTCATCATCAGGCGAAGCGATTGTTCATTGAACCCCATTAAAAAGTACTCGGTAAAGCTCATTTCCAAAATTGTCAAAATGTCTTCGCGCAAAAAGCCGCCGAAAAACCATAAGCATAAGAAAACAAACAGAAGAATCGTTGCCGTATTGACGTCAGCGCTTTTTGCGACTCTTCCTTCTTTCCTCGTGTCTTGCCGTTTCTTTGGGGTTGCTTTCTCCGTTTTTTCCTGTGCAAAAAATTGCAAATCAATTTTTAAATAAGCCATCAAGCCCCTCCAGCAAGCCTCATTAATGATCGCATGACGGTAAACATTTCTTTAAACAAATAGTCGACGATTGAAAATAAAACCGAAAAAGAAACGAGCAGCACGACAAAACTGACAAAAATCTTTATTGGCAAACCAACGACGAAGACATTCACTTGCGGCACCGTTCTCGCAATAAAACCAAGGGCAATGTCAACGAGAAACAAAGACGCCACAACAGGAATCGCCATTTGAAAAGCGATAATAAACATTTGCATAAAACTTTCCGCTGCCAGTTTTGCGGTCTGTCCATCCGAAAATGGTAAAAACAGTTCATCAACAGGAATGATGGCGTAGCTGTTAAAGATGCCTTCGAGTAAAATAAGATGGCCATCAACCGATAATAAGAATAACAGCGCAAAAATATAGAAAAGCTGGCCCAGCAAAGGGGTTTGTATCCCAGTTTGCGGATCGACGACATTCGCAATGGCGAACCCCATCTGAAAATCAATAAAACCGCCTGCAACTTGAACGGCGTATAAAATCAGCATGGCAATGAGTCCAATCCCAACACCTACTATGGCTTCTTTTACGATGAGCAAAAAATATCTTCCATCAATCAGCAGTTCGCTTGCAGGTTCAATGGCAAAACTGGCAAAAAAAGCTAGCGCTGCTGAAATCATGATTTTATTCATTACTGGAATGTTGCGATATGAAAACAGCGGAGCTGAAACGAAAAATGCGCCGATTCTAGCAAACACAAGCAAAAATAACGGAAAATTTGTGATTGCGTGTTCCATCAACTAACAAACCTTTGCAAGTTTGTAAACAAATCGTAAGTAAAATTCAAAATTTGTGAAAGCATCCACGGTCCAAAAAATATGAGAGAAACAAGAACTGCGATAATTTTAGGTATAAATGCCAGCGTTTGTTCTTGAATTTGCGTCGTCGCTTGAAAAATGCTGACGAACAAACCTACCGCCAGGGCGATCAATAATAATGGCGCGGCGATCAGCAGTGTAGTAAACACCGCCCGCTCCGCTAAAGAAAGGACAAAATCCGGCGTCACTTCTTTTTCACCTTCTTTTCAGCTGCCAGCCAAGCTACTGGTAGCTTAATAAAAGCGATTGAACGATTAAATACCATCCGTCAACCAATACAAAAAGCAAGATTTTAAAGGGCAAAGAGATCATAATCGGCGGGAGCATGAGCATTCCCATCGACATCAGAACACTCGCGACGACCATGTCAATAATCAGAAACGGAACAAACAGCATAAAGCCGATTTCAAAAGCAGTTTTCAGTTCGCTGATAACAAACGCAGGGATGAGCACAGTCAAGGAAATATCCTCAATCGTTTCCGGCCGTTCCATTCCGGCATAATTCATAAACAGCGCCAAGTCTTTCTGCCGTGTATGCTTCGCCATAAATTCTTTCATTGGCTTCGAACCTTCAGCAAATGCTTCATCGGCGGTTATTTCACCGTTTGTCAATGGCTGGATTGCACGTTCATTGACTTCATAAAACACAGGAGCCATCACAAAAAACGTCAAAAATAACGCAAGTCCAATTAACACTTGATTTGGCGGCATTTGTTGCGTTGCAAGCGACGTTCGTACAAACGCCAAGACAACGACGATTCTCGTAAAACTTGTCATTAAAACCAAGATTGCAGGAGCCAATGAAAGAACCGTCAGCAAAAGCAGCAGCTGGACTGTTGTTGTAAAAGCGCCCGGCTCAGATAAAACTCCGGGTAACCATTCATTCATTCATCTCTTGACTCCTTTTTTTCAACATTTGCATAAACGTTTTTCCGATTATCGATCATTTTCTTTAACTGCTTTTCAAGAATGGCCGCGAATGATTCGCTTTTTGCTGTCTGCCGCGTTTGAAGCCACTGTTTTGATTTCGCGAATAAATCTTGTTCTAGGGCTGATTCGCGCTCTTGAATAATTTTCTGGATTTCTTTTTCATCCTCGATTTCTTTCAACAATTGAATCGAATCCGATACGCCGATAACAAGAATGCGATCGCTGACTTTAACCAGTTGAATCGAACGATTTTGGCCAACTGAAATTCCGCCAAGCGATTCCAAAGAGCGGCTTCCGCTAAATGCCTGTGTTCGTTTATTTAAAAACTTTGCGAGCGCATAAATCAGCAATACGACAAATGCAAGCGCAGCGAGCATTTTAAAAAAAGAAAAAACAAGCGGTTCCGATTGGTCTTCCAATGGCTCCATCGTTGGAGCCGGTGTCTCCTCATGTTCTTGTCGTTCCGCTTTTATCCAATCGTCAACTGTTTCATCTTTTGGGGCCGCTGCAGCTGTGCTGTCGCTGAAACCAACCATGAAAACAAGTAAACAAAGCAGATGCAGAAACTTTATAAACAAATTTGAGACACCCACTCAACCTAATGTCTTATTAATGGCCTCAAGCACGCGATCGGCTTGAAATGGCTTAACGATAAAATCTTTTGCGCCAGCTTGAATGGCATCAATAACCATTGCCTGCTGCCCCATTGCAGAGCACATAATCACTTTCGCGTCAGGATCGATTTCTTTAATCTTTTTCAATGAAGTAATGCCATCCATTTCGGGCATTGTGATGTCCATTGTGACTAAATCCGGTTTTAGCTCTTTGTACTTCTCAACAGCTTCTGCGCCATCTCCAGCTTCTCCAACCACTTCAAATCCGTTTTTTGTTAATATGTCTTTTATCATCATACGCATGAAAGCTGCATCATCAACAACTAAAATCCGATGTGCCATTCTGAATTCCCCCTGAATCATTGTAAGTTTCGTATGCGTTCTTTTTGGCTGATAATATCCGTAACACGTACTCCAAAGTTTTCATCGATCACAACAACTTCGCCTTTGGCAATCAATTTATTGTTTACTAAAATGTCCACAGGTTCACCGGCTAGTTTATCCAATTCAACAATCGAACCGGCTGACAAATTCAAAATGTCTTTAATCGCTTGGCGTGTACGGCCTAATTCAACCGTAACCGACAGCGGTATATCCAGTAATAAATCCAAGTTATTTGTTTCAGCGGCTGGCTGTTCCGCTTGGCTGAAGTCTGAAAATGCAGCCGGCTGCACGGAAGATGAATGAACCTGGTTCAGGCGCTCGCCGCTCACCGCTGACGGCTTCGCCTCAACATTTTCATCGCGTGAAATCTTATCCATTTTCTCCATCTCAGCTTCAGATTTCAACTCCTCTTCGGCAATTGGGTTCAACAGTTCACTCACCATTTTTTTTGCGAAAGGAATCGGCAATATTTGCATGATCTTTGAATCGATTAACTCGCCAACTTTCAATGAAAAAGAGACTTTAACTAAAAATTCATCCTTTGGAATTTTATCTGTCCCTTCTCCTGCCTTAACATTCAATTTTTCGATTGTCGGCGGCGAAATGTCCACTTTTTTATTAAAAATCGTTGACATGGATGTCGATGCTGAACCCATCATTTGATTCATCGCTTCCTGAATCGCGCTTAGCTCAATATCATTTAACGTTTCATCGGATACGCCTGTACCATCTCCTCCAAGCATTAAATCCGCTATAATTTTCGCATCGCTTTCATGAATAACAAGTACATTTTCTCCTTCAAAGCCTTCCGTATATTTCACATTGACGGCAACGTTCGGCTCAGGAAACTCTATCGCTAAATTTTCTCGGACAATCAACGACACGGAAGGAGTGGTAATATCAACTTTTTGATTCAATAGCATGGATAGCGCAGTTGAAGCGCTGCCGAACGAAATGTTTCCCATTTCGCCAAGGGTGTCCTGTTCAATGACAGATAAATAATCTTCCAATCTTGCAAGTTGAGTTGCATCAGATTCAGCCTCATCATCGCTTCCTCTTAACAGCGCATCAATTTCTTCCTGCGAGAGCATATCATCACTCATCACCGCTCACACCTTCCTTTAGCACCTCTAAAATTTGAATCGCCATTCGATTATTATGCGTTCCCGGTTGCCCAAAAAATTTGACTTTTTCTCCAACTTTCACAGTTAAAGGTTCATTGATTTTCTGCCGCAGCGGAATGACATCATCCCTGTTCAGCTGCAGAAATTCTTCGATCGTAATTTCTGTTTCGCCTAATTGAGCGATAATCGGCAAATGCGCTTGTTGAATTCTCTGTTTCAGCGATTCAGCTTCCACTTTCGAACTTTTCTTTTGATTTTGCATCCAGTAGTGCATCGATAAATTAGGGATAATCGGCTCCAACACGACATGTGGAATACAGATGTTGATTAAACCGCTCGTTTCAGCAATCGACATCGCTAATGAAACAACAACTACCGTTTCATTCGGTGATACAAGCTGCAAAAATTGTGGATTGACCTCAAAATCGTGCATTTTCGGTTCAACCTGAATAATGGATTCCCAAGCTTCCTGAAATGATTCCAGCGAACTTTCAAACAGCTGATTCAGCAGTTTCGTTTCAATTTCAGTAAGATTTTCAACTTTATTCACGCTTTCCCCTTTTCCGCCGAGCAACCGATCCAGCATAGCAAATGCAATATTTGGATTCACTTCAATCAACATTCTGCCGTCTAGCGGTGGTGCTTCAAAAATATTCATTATCGTCATGGAAGGAATCGATCGGATGAACTCTTCATATGGAAGCTGTTCAACAGATGCGACTGAAATATCGACATAAGTTCGCAATTGCGCTGAAAACAATGTCGTCAACAGCCGCGCAAAATTTTCATGCACCCGTGTTAAGCTTCGGATTTGGTCTTTTGAAAAGCGCAGCGCGCGTTTAAAATCATAAACTTTGATTTTTCGTTCCTGTTCTTCTTCTTTTAATTTTTCAGCATCCATTTCGCCTGTTGTAATGGCAGATAGGAGTGCATCAATTTCATTTTGCGATAAGATTTCTGCCAAAGGCCTCACCTCAATTTCTCAAGCCTTGTCCCCTACTGAATGATCTTTTCAACGGTATAAATTTTAACGACTTCGCCATTTTCTAAAATGCTGTTAATTTCATTGATTAATGTGCGTTCAAATTGCACGAGCGAATCTTCCGCTAGAAATTCTTCCGCCTTCATATCTGTCATCATGTTATAAATGATGTCATACACTTGAAAATCCCGCTTTTCAATTTCTTTTTTTGCTTTTTTATTGTCCAATTGAATTTGGAATTGAATGCGAATAAATTGATCATCCATTGTATTGGCCGTGATTTCCTTCGTTTCCCAGGAAGATGCCACAACATCATTAATCGACTGCTTATTTGCTCCATGCGTCATATTAAAATGCAGAATGACTGCCGCCAATCCAATGATGATCATCGTCAGCATGATGACGACCATCGAAAAAACCAGTCTGTTTTTTACCAATCATTGACCCTCCAAACCTTTGCGAAAGCCTAATATGTTAATTTTTTTATAAAAAGCGATTGTTTTGTCCAGCACCTCTGATTCGGATTCTTTCACAACAACCAAATCTCCGTTCGTCAATCTAATCGTCGTATCCGGAAATGACTGCACCTGGAGTATGTAAAGAGCATTTAATGTAAATTTCTCGCCATTCAGCCGTGTAAGTTCAATCATTGGTTTCTGACTTGCCGGGCTAAGGCTAAGACCTCAGCCCGTCTCCTTTCCTATCGTTTTAAATTGACGAGTTCTTGCAGAATCTCATCCGATGTAGTGATAATTCTTGTATTTGCCTGGAATCCGCGTTGGGCAACTATCATTTCTGTAAACTCTTCTGAAAGGTCAACATTTGACATTTCAAGCGCGCCAGAGATTAAGCGGCCCGCTCCATCTTGTGTCGGCTGCATGACAATGGGATCGCCTGAATTGGCAGTGATGCGATACAAGTTTCCGCCAACTTTTTCCAGTCCTTCAGGATTGGAAAACAGAACGATGCCGATCACTTGATCGGTGTTTAAATCATCCTGGCCGGAAAACTTGATCGTAACGGTTCCATCTTGGCCGATGCTAAAACTTTCGGCGTTATTTCCTTGCGGATCGCGAGGAATTTGAATGTAGCTGGTTCCATCTTCCTGCAATAGATAATAGCCATCAGCAGTTACAACATAACCTTCTTCATCTAAATAAAAATTCCCCGCTCTCGTATAATAAATGTTTTCTCCGTCTGTAACCGCAAAATAGCCGTCTCCATCTATACCTAAGTCAAGTGGACGGGCTGTCGTTTGCAATGATGATGAAGTGTGGATCGTATCAATTGAAGCCAATTGCGAACCAAGACCGACTTGTTTCGGGTTTGTCCCGCCCATCTGTCCAGTAGGAGCGCTTGCGCCCGAAATTTGCTGGCTGACTAAATCGCTGAATGTGACTCGGCCTTTTTTAAATCCATACGTATTCACATTTGCAATATTGTTCCCAATGACATCCAACTTCGTTTGAAAATTTTTAAGTCCGCTGATTCCTGCATACATTGCACGCAACATCGATTGACACACTCCTTTTGTTAATTTTAAGCTGCTTCCGTCATTCCGCAGCTTGCAGGCTTCCGCAATGGTCCAGCCTATTCATCGATAACGATGGTTCCATCAATATTCGTAAATAGATGTTCGCTGGCGCTTTTGCGATCCAGCGCTGTAATGACCAGCTTGTGATTCGCGCTTACGACAAGAGCAGCGTCGTTTGTTAAAACAAGCGCTTCGTTAACGCCTTTTTCACGGGCATTGTCAACTTTTCGCTCAATCTTTTGCCACAATGCGTCAGGTAAATAGATTCCTCTTTGCTGCATGCGAGATTTCGCATGTTTGCTAATTTTTAAATTCGTTTTATTGGCAAGCTCTGCTTGCAAAAATTGCTGAAAAGAAACCGCTGGCTGCTTCAGAACAACTGGCCGGCCGTCTAATGCTGGAGGCCGAATCATTGAATGATGGATTCTCAACTTCATATTTCCACATCACCGCGATTCATCAGAAGGAAAGCCGTTCCATTCGCGAATTTCAAAAATCAATTCCGGCCTCACTTTTTCACCATTGTCGAGTTCAAACAGCAAATTTCCGCCTTTAAACGAAATCGCTTTGACGATACCTGTTTTTTCCACTTCATCAATGTCTTCATTATCGACATACGAGATTTGCTTGCCTATCATTTGGCTGTTTTGCACGATCTGTAAATTCGTTTGAGTCGCCATAAACGCTTCAAACATTTGCGTCATGTTCATCAATTGCTCCAGGCTTGAGAAGCTGGCCATTTGTGCAATAAATTCGCGGTCTTCCATAGGACTTAACGGATCTTGGTTTTGCAATTGCGCAATTAAAATTTTCATAAAGTCATCTTTTCCAAGCGATTGGTTTCCTGCAGCTGTCCGTTCTGACTGATGAGACAAATAGAGTGATTGATCAATCATATGGGTGTTCATACCGCTTTCCTTCCTTTATCGAATTAGCGATTTCAGCCATTCTTGGAACGATTGTTCCTCTTCATCCTCGTCGCGATTCTCCTTGCTGTTTTGCTGCGTCATGCCATGTTCATTTTTCTCTTCCTGATTTGATTTCGGGCTATGCTGCTGCAGCTCGCTGTTTTGCACAAAAACTTCGATTTTCTCCACTTGCAAATGCTGCGCTGCAAAGGCATGGCGCAATTGATGCAATTGTGATTCAATCAAATGTTTTGCGGATTCCGTTTGTGCTGCAATCCGGGCAATGATCTGTCCATCTTGCTGTGTGAGTTTTATCGATAACGAACCGAGATGGTCTGGATGAAGACGGACATGCAATTCCATTGAACCATTTTTCAAAGTGCGAAGCTGGCTGCTCGCCAGCAATCGTTCAATTTGCATGGCGATTGACGTGGATTCAGATTCGAAACGCTGAATTCTAAATTCCAATTGATGAATCCGATCCATCGCTGACTGCGTGAAAAGCACATTTTGCTGATTCGCAAACCGATGGCCCTTTTTTTCTTCATGATGGAGAATCGCTTCTTGTTCTGCCGCTTTCGCATCTGTCTGCTGAACCGCATCGCTTAGCGGCGCCGCCAGCAGTTTTCTAATTTGAGAAAAGGCGTATTTTTCGGCAGCAGCCGGCGCATCTAGCTTTTGCAATTGCAACGGCATGGATTCAGTTCTTCGGTTATCTTGCTGCTGTGCCGGTTCAAATGCATTCAGCATGCGTGAAAGCAGCGTTTTTGGCAGTTCTTGTTGGAATGCATGTAAAGGAATTGCGTTCGCCGATGCATCCGAACGGCTTTCAAATTGATGCGGCAAAATCGCAAATAATGAACGCATCAATTCATCAATGGCATGAAAGGATAGCTCATCGCCATCACTCATTAATTCTTCTGCTTGCTGCTGCCAATGCCGAATTTCATCCATCGCTTCTTCACCAAACGCGTCGCTGATTTCTTCTTCCGTCAAGCGAAGGAGAAAGACGAGCAGCGATTGCAGGGGAGGCAAAGCTTGGCGGCTTTGGTCTGCAGATTCAAGCGATTCAGCAAGAAACAATTGTTCCGTCCGCTGCTGAAGCAGCTGCTCAAATGAACTCTCAGCTTCTTGAGGTTGAACAAGCGCGCCAAACTGCAGCGATTGGCGATTGGGCATCCATAAAATTCCGCTTGCACCGTTCAAGTTTTCACCTCCTTTCAAAACCGAATGGCTAATCATCATTCAGCAATTCATTCATAATGCTCGAAGCGCGCTGCGGTTCTAACTTCGCTACGATTCTCCCGCTGTCTGATGGTTTCATCACCTGAAGAATTGGAATCACTTCGCTGTTTTGCATTTCGGATAAAATGGCAGCAGCATCTTTCGTAGACATTGCCATAAGCATTTTAGCCGTTTCTTTCTCACTGTTGTCAGCGCCATCTTCTGCAGCCTCTTCATTCTCCAGCTGTTTTTCCAGCTTCAGGATCGTCTCTTTCGCTTCGATCAGTTCATCATCTTTTTCCCGCAATTGATTTTCCAATTTAAGGATGACTTGTTCTTGTTCCTGTATATTTGCCGTTAATCGCTCGTTTTCGCTTACCAGCCTTGCAGCTTCATTTTTCGAAGCTTTATCTTTATCTTCGCTTATTAAACTAGATACGATTGGAATGTGGGAACCGAGCGTTTTCACTTGATCAACGACGCTTTTTCCCATAAAAGTTATGACGACGCTGTAAACGATAAGTGCAAAAATGAACGGTATGATGACAACAAAGAAAAACCATTGCAGTTTGCTATACCCCATATCGTTCACCTAATTTCAAAATTGAAAGTTCATCGAGTTGGCGCGCTTCTTCTCTTTTTCGTTCCGTCGCAGTTTTTTCTGCATGCTTCTCCTTTAGTCGTTGATACTTCTTCACTTCTACTGATCTGTGAACGATTATTTTTCTTTTTTGTTCCATGTCATAACGGGTTCGGTTTACAACTTGCTGCTGCCTGGCGATTGAATTTTGGAGCGATTGCAAATGCAAATTGTATCGGCGGATGGCATCCGCTTGAATGCCGATTCGCATTTGATGCTCAACTTGCTTTTCAAGCTCTTCTTTTCTCTTCAGCAAATCATATAACGCACGGGCTGCACTTTCGAAACGCTGCTGAGCATTTGCAAATTCGATTTCGGACAGATCTTTCTCTTTTTCTCTAATTTTCAACACTTTTTCAAGTCGAAATTGATTCGCCATCGCTATTCTCCTTTATCAAAATGCGTCGTAAGCCATTCAACGGAATGTTGAAAATCAGCATGCTCGTCAACATTTTGCTTTAAGTAAGCCAGCATGTCGTCATATGCCGCAATCGCTTCGTCAATTTTTTTTGAACTGCCTGATTTGTACGCGCCAATATTGATTAAATCTTCTGCCTCTAAATAAGTGGCCAGCATTTCTCGGAACCGCTGCGCAGACTTTAAATGTTCTGTCGCTACGATTTCATTCATCACCCGGCTAACGCTGCTTAAAACATTGATTGCAGGAAATTGCCCTTTATTCGCTAATTCCCGATCGAGAACAAAATGGCCGTCCAAAATGCCTCTCACCGTGTCGGCAATCGGTTCATTCAGATCATCGCCGTCTACGAGAACCGTATAAAAAGCTGTGATTGAGCCGACTTCATTGGTTCCCGAACGTTCGAGCAATTTCGGAAGCAATGAAAAAACCGATGGTGTGTAGCCTTTCGTTGTTGGCGGTTCACCAATCGCCAAGCCAATTTCTCTTTGCGCCATGGCTACTCTCGTGATCGAATCCATCATTAACATGACATTTTTCCCTTGATCACGAAAATATTCCGCAATCGCCGTTGCCGTCAACGCGCCTTTAATTCTCATTAATGCCGGCTGATCGGAAGTGGCGGCAACGATGACCGAACGCTTCAGCCCTTCTTCGCCTAAATCTTTTTCGATAAATTCCAGCACTTCACGCCCTCTTTCGCCGATGAGCGCAATGACATTAATGTCTGCGCCTGAATTGCGGGCAATCATCCCAAGCAGCGTGCTTTTTCCAACTCCACTGCCGGCAAAAATGCCCAACCGCTGTCCTTCCCCTACTGAAAGAAGCCCATCAATAGCCCGCACGCCTGTTTGAATCGGCTGTTTGATGCGACGCCGTTTTAATGGATTTGGCGGCAAATTTTCAGTTGGATAAGCGCACAGCCCTTTCGGGAGTTCATTTCCATCCAATCGTCGGCCAATTCCGTCTAAAACCATTCCGATCAATTCCGGCCCTGCTTGAATATGCAATGGTTTTCCGGTATCTTCAACCAAGCTTCCCGGTGATATGTATGCGACACCCGTAAATGGCATAAGCAAAACGAATTCATCGCGAAAGCCTACGACTTCAGCCATAACCTGGCGATTTTCCCGATTTCCGATATGTAAAATGCAAACATTTCCTATTGACGTTTCCGGGCCTCGCGATTCAATCATTAAACCGATGACCCGCGTTACTTTGCCGTAGCGCTTATAAGGTTTTATTTGTTTAATCGCGTCATACAGTTTTTGTTCATGCATTTTGCTTTTCCTCAACAATTTCCAACAAATGCTTTTTCATTTCCATCAACTGTGTATCAACGGAAGCATCGATCTTTCCAAACGATGTTTCAATGATACAGGCATCTTCAGCTAACTCTTCGTTTGGATAAATATAAATTTCTGTCGTATCATTTACCGCCGCTTTTAACATCCGTTTGCTGGAAAGAATCCATTCGTACTTTTTCGGATGAACAAAAATTTTTATGTTTTCATGCTCTTTCACTTCTTTTATCGCCGATTTGACGAGATGGCTCCAAAGTTCAGGCTGTGTTTCAAGATGATGGCCGACAATTTTTTCGGCTAATGCTATCGCGAATTTAATGATCATCGGCTCCGCTTCAGCAAGTTTTTTTACATACTCTTGATGCGTTAAATCAACCATTTCCCGCGCTTCATTCATTAATTCCTGAACGGATTGCATGCCGTCTTTTCTGCCGATTTGAAATCCTTCGTCATAGCCTTTCGCGCGCGCCTCTTCTAACGCATGGCTGATTTTTTCCTGCAGGGCTTTTTCCCGTTTTTTTAATGCTTCAGCTTTCTGCCTGGCTTTTTCTTCGGCTTGCTTCATTAGCTCATTCGCTTTGATTTCGGCTTTCCGAATGAGCTCGCGTTCGACTTGTTCCAATTTTTTTCGATTTACATCAGCGCTCGGCTCTGCTTGTTTCTTGACAGGGCGAACGACTGAGCGCAGCGAAATGACTTTCACATTTTTTTCTTCGGTAACCGATTTAATGACATTAGCCAATGATGTCATCCCCTCCGCCGCGAGCAATGACAATTTCGCCAGCTTCTTCAAGCCGTCGAATCACTCCTACAATTCTCATTTGCGCTTCTTCAACATCTCTCAATCTCACAGGACCCATATACTCAAGCTCATCTTTAAAGTTTTCAACCATTCGCTGCGACATATTGCGATAAATAACCGCTTTTACTTCTTCGCTGGCAGCTTTTAACGCCAGCAGCAAATCATCATTTTCAACCTCGCGGATAACGCGCTGAATGGCCCGGCTGTCAAGGGTGACAATGTCTTCAAAGATAAACATCCGCTTTTTAATTTCTTCAGCCAGTTCTGGATCTTGAATTTCCAATGCATCCAAAATCGTTTTTTCAGTTGCGCGATCGACGCTGTTAAGCACTTCAACCACCGATTCAACGCCGCCGGTCTGCGTGTAATCTTGCGTAACGGTTGTCGACAGCTTCCGTTCCAAAATCTGTTCAACTTCATTGATGATTTCTGGCGAAGTGCGATCCATTGTCGCTATCCGTCTGGCAATGTCCGCTTGCACTTCTTGCGGCAAGTCTGACAGAATTTGCCCTGAAACCGCCGGATCTAAATAAGATAGGATGAGCGAAATGGTCTGTGGATGTTCATTTTGAATAAAATTTAAAATCTGTTCGGGTTCCGCTTTTCTAGCAAAATCAAAAGGCCTCACCTGCAGCGTTTGCGTTAAGCGATTGATGATATTCATCGCTTCCGTTTTGCCAAGCGCTTTCTCCAATACGGCTTTAGCATAAGCAATGCCGCCTTGAGAAATATAATCTTGAGCCAATGCAATTTGATGAAACTCTTCAATCACATCTTCTTTCAGCTTTGAATCAACTTTACGGACGCCTGTTATTTCAAGCGTCAATTTTTCAATCTCTTCTTCTGTCAAATGTTTATAAACATTTGCTGATATTTCAGGGCCTAATGCGATTAACAAAATGGCTGCCTTTTGTCTCCCTGTTAATCTTTTTTGTTTCATTACCATTTGCACAACCCCTTATTCTTCAGACAACCAGGTTCTTAACAGCTTTGCAAAATCTTCCGGCTTCTCTTCAGCAAGTTTTTCAATTTGCTTCAATCGTTTTTGCTCTTCTGTCATCTCGGCTGCAGATGCATCGATATCTGGAATCTCTTCTTCTTGTTCAGCCGTCTCTTCATCAATCAACTCCGCATATTCATCTTCTTCTCTCTTTCTGCGGATCAATAATGCGGCAAGTGCAATGATGATTAGGACTAGAATTCCTCCGATGACGTACAGCCATAGCGGCAATCCTTCAGATTCCTCTTGCAAGTCGGGCTTGCCATGAAAAGGCTGGGCCGAAACATAAATCTTATCGGCAATATCGTCGTCTTCAACCGAAGTTTCTGCATGTTTGGAGATGGATGTGCGTACAATCGAGCTTAAAATATTTTCAATGTCATTAATGGTTTGCGGATCAAGTGACGCCGGATCCTCCGGAACAGGCGGTTCAACCATCACTTGAATGCCTAAATCCTGTATTTTATAAGGACTTTCAACTATTTCTTTATGAATGCGATTAAATTCATTGTTTATGCGTTCTTCATCACGTTCATAATCTCCCGTTTGATTGCCTGCAAGAGCAGGATACTCTGGGATATCGGTTTCTCCCGTTCCCGCGATTCCTTCAGCTCCGGCTGCATCGCCTGTAAACGATTCGCGTATGCGCTCGACGCTGACTTGCAGCCCTTCCATATTTTCCAAATCAACGGGTTCGACTAGATTTTCTTCACGATTTTCCTGTGTAAAATCAAGATCGGCAGTTACCGAAGTAACGACTTTGCCTGGTCCAATAATCGTCGTTAACATTTGCTGGATTTGGCGCTGCAAATCCCGTTCAATGTCACGCTTAATCTTTCGCTGCTGTTCATATGCAGTGTAGCCGCTGCTATCTGTTTCCTCATTCAAATCATAATAGTTAAAAAACTGATCCATAATGACAATGTTTTCTTTCGGCAAATTCGGAATGCTTTTCGAGACCAAATTATAAAGCGCATGGATTTCTTTTTGGTTTAATTTTTTGCCGGCGGCCAAATTTAAAACGACAGAAGCTGAAGACGTCTGTTCGTCTTGAGCGACCCAAATCGATTCTTCTGGAAGCGTAATCATCACGCTGGCATGATTAACGCCGTTGATATTTTTAATTAAGTTTTCGAGCTCCGTTTGCACTGCGCTTCGTTCTAGGACGTGAAATTCATTTTCTGTCATGCCAAATCCGGCATTTTCACTAAAAAATGAGTAATCGATTTTTCCAGTATTCGGAATGCCTTCAGCGGCCAACTCCACTTTTAGACTGTTCACAGATTCTTCAGGAACCGATATCGTTCCGTCATCGGAAACAATTGACGGTATTCCCCGGCTGTCCAGCGTCGCTTTGATCTGGCCGGCTTCTTCCGGCGATAAATTTCGATATAATGGCGCAAAATCCGTTTTCGTTGCAAAAAAAGCTATTGTAATGATGAATGCCAAAAGAAAAACAGAACTTCCGATGATGATGGATTTTTGAATCGGTGTCCGTTCCGACCAATATTCAATGATTTTATCTTTTGTGCGTAACACTGTTTCTTTCATTTTTGCCCCCAAGATTATGTACACGTATTAAGGAGTAAGTCTCTGGTAATATCCACACATGAGGGCACTCTGTTAAAAGTGCCCTTAGCTTTTTTATAACGGCATTCGCATAACCTCTTGATAAGCTTCAATCGCTTTATTGCGAATTTCAAGCGCGACTTGCAGCGTGACTGCTGCTTTTTCAGCTGCAATCATGACCTCATGCAAGTTCACTGCTTGTCCATGAATGAGTTTCTCTGTCTCTTGATCAGAAGCCGTTTGCATGTCATTCACTTTTTCAATCGCATTCTTCAACATTTGAGAGAACTGCTGCTGCACCTGATGCGGCGTCGCCTTTGCCTCAGATTGCATCCGTTCAGATGCGGCAAGCGGTTTAGAAAGCGCCGCATATAATCCAACTTGCTTCATGTTCAGCCTCCTTACTTCCCGATTTCAAGTGCTTTCATCAACATGCCTTTTGAAGCATTTAACGCCGTTACATTTGCCTCATATGAACGGGATGCGCTCATCATATCGACCATTTCTTTCAACAAATCGACATTTGGCAATTCAACATATCCTTCTTCATTTGCATCCGGATGCTCAGGCTGATAGACCAATTTAAATGGCGTCTGATCATCGACAATGCTCGCCGCTCGAACTCCTGAGCCAACTGGCCGGTTTCCCATTTCCTTTTTTAATAAATGATGGAATTGAAAACGGCTGCCGTCCGCTCGCAAGGCGACCATTTTTCGCTGATAGGGCTGCCACTCGCCATTGATATATCTCCCTCGCGTTGAATCCGCATTTGCAATGTTTGATGAAGCGACATCCAAACGCAAGCGCTGTGCAGTTAATCCCGAAGCAGAGATATTCATGCTATGAAAAATCGACATGTTTAATTCCCTCCTCTGGCAACCGTTTTTAGCGCGTTGAATTTACCGTTAAGCCGTTCGATTAAAGCGTTGTACAAAATTTGATTTTCAGCCAATAAAGCCATTTCACGATCAATGTCAACATTGTTTCCGTTATTGTTCATGATCGTTTGATTTTTGATACGGATTGCATAATCTCCCGTTTGATGATTGCCAGCTTTAAAATCGATGTGCTTGGCGTTCGTTTTTTTGGCCTGAAATGCTAAAGCTTTTTTCAACTCATGTTTAAATATGACTTCTTTCGCCTTATAATGCGGCGTATCTACGTTTGCGATGTTATGGGATAAGGCTTCTTGACGGGCTGCGGAAGCATTCAGGGCGCTTTCTAAAGCATGCATCGTAGAATTAAATAGCTGCATGGCAACCCTTAACCCCCTTTTCTTATGCTATTTCGACTAGCCATGAAGGCCAGCAGAGAAATCCCGATTTTATTGCAATAGTCGCGGTTATCGACCGGATCCGCCGTCGAATAAAGTAAAATGTCCATGAAGATTGTCATAATTCAAACCCTATTATACTAGAAATATTTTCTAGCAGGGCATAAAGTTTTTCACTATTTTTACAAAAATGTTCTTTTTTTCCTACTTTTGTAACAAAAAAAGGCATTTCACCTCGAATGGGTGAAATGCCTTTTTTCCTATTTTTAAATTTATGAAGAACGGAGTTTTTCAAGTTCAACTAAAAATTTATCGTTTAAAACTTTAATGTAAGTTCCTT
>CALKAO010000114.1 GCA_937983115.1 uncultured Caryophanales bacterium | reverse complement strand
AGTTTTTCAAGTTCAACTAAAAATTTATCGTTTAAAACTTTAATGTAAGTTCCTTTCATGCCTAATGAACGCGATTCGATAACGCCTGCACTCTCTAATTTTCTTAAAGCGTTGACGATAACCGAACGGGTAATGCCTACACGATCGGCTATTTTGCTCGCAACCAGCAATCCTTCTTTGCCATCCAACTCCTCAAAAATGTGTTCAATTGCTTCAAGTTCGCTGTAAGACAATGAACTAATCGCCATTTGGACAACTGCCTTGTTGCGGGCTTCTTCTTCAATTTCTTCCGCTTTTTCATGGAGGATCTCCATGCCGACAACCGTGGCGCCATATTCAGCCAATACAAGTTCTTCTTCTGAAAACTTTTTTTCAAATCTGGATAAAATCAATGTTCCAAGTCTTTCGCCGCCGCCGACAATCGGCACGATTGTCGTCAAGCCGGTTTTAAATAATTCTTTATTTTCCACAGGAAAAACCGTCAATTCATTGTTGATGTCAATGTTTGCAGATGTTTCCGTGATCGTAAACAGCTTTTCGGTGTAATCAGCAGGAAATTGTCTTTCTTCATAGATTTTTTTCATTCTTTCGTTGTCAATCTCTTGATTGATTGCAACGCCCAACAATTTTCCTCTTCGGCTGACGACATAAATATTCGCTTCGATCACATCGCGAAGCGTTTCAGCCATTTCTCTGAAATTTACGGGTCCAGCTACCTTTTGAAGCATCGAATTAATTTTTCTTGATTTCTCTAAAAGACTCATGTTACTCCTCCTAAAATTATAATATAAATTGACTCAAATCTTTATTTTTTACAATTGTGGCTAATTTTTCTTCAACATACTCTGGTGTGATCACAACTTTCTCTAAATTGATGTCCGGCGCTTCGAATGAAAGATCTTCAAGAAGCTTCTCTAAAATCGTATGCAATCTTCGAGCGCCGATATTGTCCGTTTCCTGATTCACCTGATAAGCAAGCGAAGCCAGCTTTTGAATAGCTTCGTCAGAAAATTCAATTTCTATACCTTCGGTTTCTAATAATGCAGAATATTGTTTAATTAAAGCATTATCAGGCTCAGTTAAAATTTGAACAAAATTTTCAACGCTTAATTTTTCTAATTCGACGCGTATCGGAAAACGGCCTTGCAGCTCAGGAATTAAATCTGAAGGCTTCGCAATATGAAAAGCGCCAGCTGCAATAAACAAAATGTGATCCGTTTTGACTGGACCGTATTTCGTCATCACCGTCGAGCCTTCAACGATCGGGAGGATGTCTCGCTGGACGCCTTCTCGTGAAACGTCAACGGTTTGCTGGCTTTTTCCAGCAATTTTATCAATTTCATCAATGAAAATGATCCCCGAGTTTTCGGTCTTTGAAACGGCTTCCTGAGTCACCTCATCCATATCAATCAGTTTTGCTGCTTCATCTTGTATTAAAATTTTTCTCGCTTCAGAAACAGGCAATCTTCGTTTTTTCGTTTTTTTAGGGATGAGATGGCTGAACAAGTCCTGCATGTTAACACCCATCTGTTCCATTCCGGAACCGTGAAATAGGTCAAACATTTGATTGGATTGCTCAGTGACTTCAATGACAACCATCCGATCTTCCAGCTCGCCATTTTCAAGCTGCTTTAAAACTTGCCTTTTTCTTTCGGATATATGTGATTCTTCGCTGCTGTTTTCTCGTTGTTCGGTAGAGGCGTCATCAGCGCCGCCAAAAAACATTTCAATCGGGTTTTTATATTGCTGCTGCTTTTTTTTTGCAGGGACAAGCAAGTCAACGAGCCGCTTGTTCGCATTTTCTTTTGCCCGTTCTTTCACTTCGTTCATTTTTTCTTCTTTTACGAGCCGAACAGCTACTTCAACTAAATCTCGAACCATTGATTCCACATCTCGGCCAACATAGCCGACCTCAGTAAACTTAGTTGCTTCGACTTTTATGAACGGGGCATTTACCAGCTTGGCCAGCCTTCGAGCGATTTCAGTTTTTCCGACACCCGTCGGACCAATCATTAAAATGTTTTTCGGGACAATCTCTTCTTTCAGCTTGTCATTCAGCAAATTTCTTCTATATCGATTGCGCAAAGCGACAGCGACCGCTCTTTTTGCTTGATTTTGCCCGACGATGTACTGATCAAGCTTATTCACGATTTCTCTCGGCGTGAGATGGGCAGTCAAACGAAACCCTCCATTCTAAAACGATTATTTAATCCAACACCTCGATGACGATCTGATCATTTGTGTAAACACAAATATCGCTGGCAATTTCTAAAGCCGCCAAAGCAATTTCTTTAGCCGACAAATCGCTGGCATGCTTCTTTAACGCTTTTCCGGCGGCAAACGCATAATTTCCTCCTGAACCAATCGCCAAAATATTGTCGTCTGGCTCGATGACTTCTCCTGTTCCAGAAACTAATAGCATGTCGGTTCTATTCATTACGATTAACATGGCTTCCAGCTTGCGGAGCACTTTGTCGCTTCTCCACTCTTTCGCCAACTCTACTGATGCTCTGACCAAGTTGCCATTAAATTCTTCCAGCCTTGCTTCAAATTTTTCAAAGAGGGTGAATGCATCGGCGACTGAACCGGCAAAGCCAGCCAGCACCTTTCCCTGGTACAGTTTTCGAACTTTTCTCGCTGTATGCTTCATAACAACGGCATTTCCAAACGTTACTTGACCGTCGCCCGCCATCGCTGCTGTCCCATTGTGGCGAATTGCAAAAATCGTAGTCGCATGAAACGGTTCCAATAAGAGCCCTCCTTCTACTGTTTCAATTTCACAAAAAACCGCCGTCCTGCGTGGCAGACAGTTTATGCACGAGGATGATACAGCTTGTAAACATTGCGAAGAGTTTCTTTTGTAACGTGAGTATAGATTTGCGTTGAAGACAACTGGGCGTGTCCGAGCAATTCTTGGACAGAACGAAGGTCCGCGCCAGCATTTAGCAGATGTGTGGCAAAAGTGTGACGAAGAACGTGAGGGCTTATTTTCTTATGCAAGCTCGCTTTGTCTACAATTTGATTAAGAATGGTTCGGACACTGCGTGAAGAGAGTCTCGTTCCTTTATAATTCAGAAACAGCGCATCCGTTCGGCTGTCGCTTTTGCTCAAAAGACGCTTTCGGCCATCTTGGATGTATGTTTTCAGCGCATCAATTGCAAATGATCCAATTGGTACATACCGTTCTTTGCTGCCTTTGCCATCGATAAGAATGTGTTCAAGCGAAAAATCGAGATCATCAAGATTTAGTGCAACGCATTCGCTGACGCGCATGCCTGTTGCATAGAGCAATTCAAGAATCGCTTGATTTCTTTGCTCAAGAGGCGTCGTGCCGTCAATCACTTGAAACAGCGCAGCGACCTCTTCTTCATACAAAAAATTTGGCAGCCGATGCGCTTTCTTCGGAATTGCTGCAAGTTGAAATGGATTGTTGTCCGCTTGATTTTCCATAAGCAGAAAACGATAAAAACTCCTTAAAGAAGAAATCATCCGCGCAATCGAATTTCGGGCGAATCCGCGTTCATGCAAATGAGTTAAAAAAAGACGGACATCCGAATAATTGACGGCGTCAAAACGTGGAATTCCTTCTTTTTCCAGAAAGCTGCAAAATTCATCCAAATCTTTCTTATAATTGATCAGCGTATGGCTTGAAACTTGCTTCTCGGCCTCTAAATAAGTAAAAAACTGATGCAAGCTTGCGCTCTGCATGAACCATTTCACCTCAAAAACCTCTAGTATCTTAACATACTAGAGGCAGTAATACAAGTCTTATTCACAAATTTGTAATACAATTCTGAATAGTTGCGAGCGCCCGTTCAGCCATCTTTTCATTCCGTTCCCGCTTATTTGAAATTTTTTCTGGCAGCGGTTCAAACAGGCCAAAATTTATATTCATCGGCTGAAAATGCTTCGGATCCGCAGTCGTAATATAATGAGCAAGACTGCCGATCGCTGTCGTTGCTGGAAAAACGAACGGCTTTTCGCCTTTAGCCAGCCGCGCCGCGTTAATGCCGGCAACCAGCCCTGAAGCCGCCGATTCGACATAGCCTTCAACTCCTGTCATCTGGCCGGCAAAAAACAGGTCGTCCCGCTCTTTATATTGGTACGTCGGTTTCAACAGCTTCGGAGAATTGATAAATGTATTCCGGTGCATGACTCCGTAGCGGACAATTTCGGCATTTTCCAATCCGGGAATCATCCGAATGATCTCCTTTTGGGGCCCCCATTTGAGATGGGTTTGAAAACCGACGATATTGTAAAGGGTGCCGGAACGATTGTCTTGCCGCAGCTGAACGACCGCATGCGGCCGTTCATTCGTTATCGGGTGCTCCAGACCGACAGGCTTCATCGGTCCAAAAAGCAAGGTTTTTTTTCCTCGTTTGGCAAGCACTTCAATGGGCATGCAGCTTTCAAAAAACATATCTTTTTCAAATTCGCGAAGCGGCACGGTTTCAGCATGGATTAATGCGTCATAAAAACGATTAAATTCTTCTTCTGTCATTGGACAATTCAAATAAGCTGCCTCGCCTTTGTCATAACGGGATTTTAAATACACTTTATCCATATCAATGCTCTCTTTTTCAATGATTGGAGCAGCAGCATCGTAAAAATAAAGGTGTTCTTCTCCCGTCAAAGCTTTCAGCGCATTTGACAGCTTTTCCGACGTTAACGGCCCCGTCGCAATAATCGTAGGAGAATCCGGAATTTCTTGAACTTCTTTTTGAATTACGGTAATGTTCTCATGATTTTTAACTTTTTCAGTTACACGGGCAGCAAATTCATGGCGATCAACCGCAAGCGCACCGCCTGCAGGAATGGCGCATTCATCTGCAGATGCAATTATGACCGAATTTAATCTTCTCATTTCTTCTTTTAGTATGCCGACTGCATTTGTTAAAGCATTCGCGCGCAGAGAATTCGTGCAGACAAGCTCGGCAAATTGGCCAGAATGGTGGGCAGGCGTCTGCTTTGCGGGCCTCATTTCATACAAATTCACTTTAATATTGCGATTCGCAAGCTGCCACGCTGCTTCACTGCCGGCAAGTCCAGCTCCAACAACATTGACTTCAGACGTTGCCATAATAACCGCTCCTTTAAATGTCTTCCTTATAATCACATGATGAACATTTAATCTGTTTGTTATTTTTTGCCTTCTTCTCGACAAGTGCGTTTTGGCATTTCGGGCATAATCGATTGATCGGTTTATCCCAAGATACAAAATTGCATTCAGGATACTGATTGCAGCCGTAAAAAACTCTGCCTTTCTTGCTTTTTCTTTCAACAATTTCGCCTTTTTTGCAATTCGGGCATGCCACGCCAATGTTTTTCAAAATCGGTTTCGTATTTCTGCAGTTTGGGAAATTCGAGCAAGCCATAAATTTGCCGAACCGGCCCATTTTTATAACCATTTCATACCCGCATTTTTCACAAGTTTCGCCGGCGGGCTCATCTTTGATTTCAATTTCTTTCATTTCTTCTTCCGCGATTTCAAGCTTTTTCTCAAAATCAGCATAAAAATCTTCAATTACGGCAATCCAATTTTGTTTGCCTTCTTCAATCTCATCGAGATTATTCTCCATTTTTGCGGTGAATTCCACATCAACAATTTCATCAAAAAATTCAGTGAGCGATTCAAGGACAATCTTGCCAAGCTCAGTCGGCACAAATCTTTTGTCTTCTAACTTTACATAATGGCGCTTCTGAATCGTATCAAGCGTCGGCGCATACGTTGAAGGCCTGCCAATGCCCAGCTCTTCCATCGTCCGCACGAGTCTCGCTTCCGTGTAGCGGGGCGGCGGCTGGGTGAAATGCTGGCTGGATTCTATTTTTTCTGCAAAGACTTTGCTGTTTTCAGCCAGATCGGGAAGCAGGCGGCTTTCTTCTTTTTTATTATCATCCGACCCTTCGACATACACTTTCATAAACCCTGGAAACTTAACCGTTGATCCGGTCGCTCGAAACACAACGCCGTTGTTTTCCAAATCAACGCTCATCGTATCTAAAATTGCTGGCGCCATTTGGCTTGCAACAAGGCGCTCCCAAATCAATTTATAGAGCCGGTATTGATCGCGGCTGACATACTTTTTAATCGCACTCGGCTCTCTCAACGTTGATGTTGGCCGAATGGCTTCATGTGCATCCTGTATATTCTTCGCTTGATTCGTCTGCTTTTTGCTTTTTGGAACGAATTCTTTTCCAAACTGTTTTTCAATATATTCGCGTGTTTCTTGAATCGCAGTCTCTGAAATTCTCGTTGAGTCGGTGCGCATATACGTAATCAAACCGACCGTTTCCTTGCCAATCTCAACCCCTTCATACAATTGCTGGGCGATCATCATCGTTTTGTTTGCGCGAAAATTTAATTTGCGCGCTGCTTCCTGCTGCAATGAAGAAGTGGTGAATGGCAGCGCTGGATTGCGTTTTCTTTCTTTTCTCTGCACGGAAGCGACGACAAACTCGTCCCCTTTGATCTGGTTTAAAATGCCATGGACATCCTGTTCATTTTTAAGTTCAACTTTCTTGCCGCCTTTTCCATAAAAAAACGCTTCAAATGTTTCGCCTTTTTCGTTTAAAATCGCTTTAATCTTCCAATATTCTTCTGGTTTGAATTGTTGAATTTCCTGTTCGCGCTCAACGATGAGCCTTAATGCAACGGATTGTACGCGCCCTGCGCTCAGCCCTTTTTTCACCTTTTTCCATAAAATTGGACTGATTTTATAGCCGACCAGCCGATCGAGCACCCGGCGGGCTTGCTGCGCATCAACGAGATCCATGTTGATGGGCCGCGGCTGGTTAAACGCATCTTTAACCGCATTTTTCGTAATTTCATTAAAAACGACACGGCAATCCGAATTTTGATCGATATTCAAACTATGAGCCAAATGCCAAGCAATCGCTTCTCCTTCACGGTCAGGGTCTGCAGCCAAGTATACTTTTTTCGCTTTTTTTGCTGCATCTTTCAATTCTTTTAAAATCGGGCCTTTGCCGCGAATGGTTATATATTTTGGTTCAAATTGATTCTCGACATCAACGCCGATTTGGCTTTTCGGCAAATCGCGAACATGTCCCATTGAAGCTTTGACAGCATATTTATTTCCTAAATACCTCTTTATCGTCTTCGCTTTTGCGGGAGATTCAACGATTACCAAGTAATCTTCCATGCTAAAGCTTCTCCCCCTCACTCATATTTTGAAATCTTCCCTATTATTAAATACTCTTTCATTGTTTGTCAAATCGCAGCTCATTTTCAATATCCTCTGATGACATCACTAATTTTGCGCCTTGTTGGATTAAATCATTCGTCCCTTTGCTATTTTCATTTAATATTGAACCGGGAATGGCAAAAACTTCTCTTCCCTGCTCCAAAGCCTGATCCGCTGTAATTAAAGAGCCGCTTTTTTCTTTTGCTTCAACAACAAGCGTGCCTCTTGTCAATCCGCTAATAATTCGATTGCGCAAAGGAAATTGCCACTTTTGAGCTTGTTGATAAGGCAAAAATTCTGAAATCAAAAGATGATGCTGCGCAATTTTTTGCGCTAAACCCTGATGGCTTTTTGGATAAATCGCTTCGAGCCCAGAACCAAGAACGGCAATCGTAGCGCCGTTTGCTTCTATGGCCAGCCGATGACTCATGGCGTCAATGCCAAAAGCAAGACCGCTCACAATGCACCACCCTTTTTCAATCAGCGGCGCCAAGATTTTTTCCATAATAGGAAACGCTTCTTTCGAAGGATGCCTCGTTCCAACAACAGAAAGCGCATATTGTTTATTCAGCAGCGATAAATCGCCTTTATAAAATAAAATCCAAGGAGGATCATAAATTTGCCGCAGCAAATCGGGATACGCTTCATCAAAACGAGTAATGAACGAACAAGCATCAAAATCGCTTTTGAGCAATTCTTCGATCGGCTTTTGCAGCCCTTCATAAAGACTATCTGCCTGTTTTTCTGTTAACTTGCACGCATGCATGAGCTCTGATTTTGTCATCTGAAAAAATGAGCGAAACGTTGAATCAAATTCAAAAAGCTTATCAATTGTTTTTATTCCTATTCCCGTGCAGCTGTAGATATGTATTAAGCGGCGCTTCCTGTCTGCAAGTTCGGACAAAAGTTTCCCCACCTTTCATCCCATATGAAAAATAGCTCCTTATCGGAGCTATTTCTAGATGCCACCACCAACATTAAACGTTATGAGTGATGCATTTTTCTAACAAGTTATGTTCTTTTAATGCAGAAATTAACGTTTCGCCGATGACGGCCGGCGTTTCAGCCACTTTTATGCCGCATTCTTTCATCGTGCGGATTTTTTCTGCCGCCGTTCCTTTTCCGCCTGAAATGATTGCGCCTGCATGTCCCATGCGTTTTCCTGGAGGCGCCGTTTGGCCGCCAATGAAGCCTACTACAGGTTTTTTCATGTTTTCTTTCACCCATTGAGCAGCTTCTTCTTCTGCGGTGCCGCCAATTTCACCAATCAATATGACAGCATACGTATCATCATCTTCGTTAAACGCTTTTAAAACATCGATAAAATTCGTTCCGTTGACAGGATCGCCGCCAATGCCAACCGCCGTAGACTGGCCAATTCCCGCCTGAGTCAGCTGATGAACCGCTTCATACGTCAGCGTTCCTGAACGTGAAACGACGCCGACATGGCCTTTTTTATGAATGTAGCCCGGCATAATGCCAATCTTGCATTCTTCAGGCGTGATTACGCCAGGGCAGTTAGGACCGATGAGACGAGTCTTTTTATCTTCTAGATACCGCTTTACTATCACCATATCAAGAACTGGAATGTGTTCCGTAATGCAAATGACTAAATCAAGTTCGCTGTCAGCCGCTTCCATGATCGCATCAGCGGCAAAAGGAGCAGGCACATAGATCACCGAAGCATTGGCGCCCGTTTCTTTAACCGCTTCTTCTACTGTATTAAAAACCGGAACGCCTGCAACTGTTGAACCGCCTTTTCCAGGAGTTACCCCGCCGACAATTTTCGTACCGTATTCAAGCATTTGCTCTGTATGAAATGTTGCCGTTGCACCTGTAATTCCCTGCACAATCACTTTTGTTGAACGATCGATGAAAACACTCATATTTGGCCCCACCTTTCTAATTCACTAAACTAACAATTTTCTGTGCGCCGTCAGCCATCGATTCAGCTGCTGTGATGTTTAGTCCAGATTCTTG
>CALKAO010000113.1 GCA_937983115.1 uncultured Caryophanales bacterium | reverse complement strand
AAAAAATGCACCGTAATTCACTGCACGTATTCGAGGTAAAATCCTTATAAAAAATTGATACAATCCTTCTCTCAATGCTTTAACATGAAAGTGGATATCTCTTACTTTCTCAACATTCGTTATCATCACCCTTCAAAACCAAGTGCACGCATCTCCCTTTTATCTTGTTTGTTCATATAAAAGATGTGGAGATGCGTGTTTTTTGGATTAATTTCAAAAAAATCTTTCCCTAACTAATATAATTAAGCCAAAAAACACTCACGAACATTGGGGATGTCCAATATTCGTGAGTGTTTCAAAATAATTCATGCAAACGCAGCGATATTAAGTGCATCAGCCAGCTTGCAGATAAACCTTTTGCAAATTGCATCTCTGTTTCTTAAATTATTTCTCGCTCCCACTGCTTTTTATGAAAAAAAATCAACCCACAATTTAATCGCCGTGCCAAAAATAAACAAATTTAATAGAAATTTTAAAACTTTTACATTGATGCGCTTGCTCGTGGCAGCGCCGAGTTGCGCCGCAATAAAACCGGCAACAATAATCACCAATGTCGGAAGGAATGGCACTTGCCCCGTTGACAATTTTCCGACCGACGTTCCAATCGATGAAATAAACGTAACAACGAGTGACGATGCAAGCGCAGTTCGAAGCGGGATGCGCAATAGATTATGCATCAACGGGATTAATAAAAACGCTCCTCCAACCCCGACAATTCCTGAGCTGATTCCTATGAAAAAACTAAAGAGCGAAGCGATCCCTTTTGAAAAATCAATCGCTGCTGGCGATTCTTCATCACGCATTGGAATGAACATCGTCAGTGCAGCAATCGTCGTTACACACACAAACACCAAGTTTACCGTTTCTTCTGCCATTAGCGATGACCCGAAACTTCCGAGCAAACTTCCAGCTAACACGCTTGCGCCCATCGTCATAATCAAAGGCCAAAAAAGATGCCCGCTTTTTCTGTACCCTATAACACCGCCAAATGTCGTGACTAACACTTGAATGGCGACGATGCCAGACACCTCATTTGATGAAAAAGGCTCAAATCCAAATAAAGGCGGCAAAAATAATAGGAGAGGATAATTGATAATCGCTCCCCCGATCCCAAGCATGCCAGAGAAATAAGAACCAACAAAGGCAATTAAAAATAATGTTGCAGCAAAATAGAAATCCATGATGATACCTTCTTTGTCCTAAAAGGTATTAAGCAGCTCCCTCTTTCTTCTTGTTTCTAAAAAATATAAAAACAGCTGTAATGACAATCAGCATCAAAATCGCTAAAGAATACGGCCTCGTTAAAAAAATGAGATAGCTTCCATCTGAAACCAACAGCGCCCGGCGCAAATTTTCTTCCATAATCGGACCTAGCACAAAAGCTAATATAAATGAAGGCAGCGAAAAATCCAATACTTTTAAAATAAAAAAGACGATGCCAACAATAATTGCAAACCAAACATCAAAGAGAAGCGCTTTCTCCACATAGACGCCTACAAATGACAAAACAAGAATAATCGGAATTAAAATGTAATTCGGGATGACTAAAATTCTTGCAAACATTGGCGTGAGAAGTCTTCCCATGAAATACATCGCTACGGTTGTAAATAAAAACCCAATTAATATGCCGTAAACCAATTGCGACTCAATCTCAAACAGTTTTGGACCCGGTTGTATGCCATGAATGATAAAAGCGCCCATTATCACCGCGATCACTGGCGATCCGGGTATACCAAGCGTTAACAGTGGCACCATTGAGCTTCCAACGAAAGAATTATTTGCAGATTCCGGTCCCGCAATCCCTTCCGGATTGCCTTTGCCAAACGTTTCGGGTTTTTTCGACATTTTTTGAGCAGTCGAATAAGCAACAAAAGATGCCGTGCCAGAAGCGATTCCAGGAAGAACTCCAAAAAACGCTCCGAGTCCACTTCCTGTGAAACTTGGTTTAAGAATTCGCTTGATCTCTTTCCAATTGATTTTCGTGCTTAAATTTACTGTATTTCCTTCTTGTCGTTTTCCTGCACCTTCACTAATCATAGAAAAAATTTCAGTAAGGGCAAACATTCCCACGGTTAATGCAATAATTGAAATGCCATCAAGCAATGCGCTTTGTCCAAAAGTAAACCGCTGCTGTCCGGAAAACATATCCATTCCTACCGTGCTCGCCATTAACCCAAGAATGCCTGAAATAATGCTTTTCGTTTTATCGGCTGAGCTGATGCCGCTGACAGCAATTAAACTAAAAACACCAATTAAAAAAAACTCTGGACTGGAAAAATTTAATGCCAATGCACTGACAGGAACAGATAAGAAAAGCAGTACGAGTCCGCCAATAAAACCTCCAATCGTTGAGGCCGTCAAAGAGTAGGCTAACGCTTTTCCCGGAGAACTATTTCTCGCTAATGCATGTCCGTCAAATACTGTTGCAATATTCGCTGTCGTACCGGGAATGCCGAGAACGATTGAAGAAATGGAACCGCCATACTCTGCACCTTGAAAAGCAGCTAGCAGCATAAGCACAGCAGATAGCGGCGACATGCTAAACGTTAACGGCAGAAGCAGAACGATGGCAATGATTGGGCCAAGTCCAGGTATCGCTCCAATCAAAATCCCAATAAATGTCCCCAACAAAATGCAAAGCAAATTTGTTAATGTGAATAAAGCCGAAAAATCAAACTCTAAAAACCCCATCTTCATGCCACCCCCAATCTAAAAACGGATAAATAACAGCCTCTCGAACAATGCATAGATAAATAATGCAAAAGCTGCAGCGATAAGCAAATACAGCCATAAATGGCGCAATGATTTTTTGTAGTAAATGATTAAAACCACGATATAAACAAGCGTGCTAAGATAAAAATTTCCTAAAAAATTCCAGCTCAGTAAATAAAGAAAAGTAATTCCTAATGTAATTGCTATCCTTTTGAAATGAGGAATGGTAATTTTTTCATCTTCTTTTTTTAGTGTCTGAAAAAAACTGATTGCACAAAAAATGATCAGCAGGATCGACAGCAATTGAGGAAAATAGCCAGAACCGATGGCTCCCTCAGTATCCGCTTCGGGAAAAGCTCTCGCATTGATAAAAAAGAACACTGCTAATGCAGCAAAAATGACTAATGTAACATAGGTTGCTCTATTCGCGCTCATTTAAACGAACCCCCAGACCTCACCGCCTCATGCAATTATAGAGGCATTGGGTGCACTTTTATGAATATGGTACATGTGCACCCAAAATAAAACCATCTATTCTTTATTCTTCTTCAAAATCCATATTTTCCAGCATATCTTCAAACAATTTGTATTCAGCTTCAATTTCTTCTTTTAAATCTTCAGGGCTTGCATATGTCAAATCAAGCTCAGTTTTCTTGAATTCCTCGATAAAATCAGGATCTTCCATTGTCTTTATAATAGCGTCATGCAAGATGTTTTTTATTTCTTCAGGCAAATCTTTTGGCACAAACATTGCTTGAATTACGTCAATGGTGACATTGTAGCCGCTTTCTTTCAGAATTGGCACATCTGGCGAATTTTCGCCTCTTTCGCCGCTATAGCTAATCAAAGGTCTTAACGTGCCTCTATCCGAGCCGTTAATCGGTCCAACCACTCCATCGACGTGTCCACCAATCAAATCCGTTTTGGCTGGGCCTACTCCGCCATATGGAACCGCTTTAACATCAAGCCCGGCTTCTTCCGCTAACAGTTCCATGGCAATATGCGGTTTCGAACCTATTGCAGTGACTCCGTAAGAAAATTTGCCTGGATTTTCTTTCACGTAGTTGAGCCATTCATCAAAATCTTTCCATGGCGCATTTTCTTGCACTAAGAGCATTTGACGGGCAGTAGCCACTTTCACAAGCGGTTCAAAGCTGTCCTTTTCATAGGAAACATCATGCAAAAGCACCGTGTTGGTAAACAGAGAAATCGGCGCCATTAAAATTTCATACCCGTCCGGCTTCGCTTTTAAAAAGTTAGTTGTTCCGACAATTCCCCCGCCGCCATCTTGATTCACGACAGTAATGGATTGTTCATTCGGAAGATGCTTCGGAAGATGTTTTGCAAGCGTGCGGGCAATTAAATCGGTTCCCCCGCCAGGAGCATAAGGCACTAGAATTTCAATCGGCTTTTTTGGAAAATCGCTATATTCTCCTTCTGATTTTCCGCTTAATTGATTCTTATTACTTTGTCCACATCCTGAAATGATTAAAACCAAAGAAACAAGCAGCAGAAGAAAAGATTTTAATCTCATCTGATAAGCCCCCTTTTTAAATAACTCCTAAATTTTTTAACTCTTCAATTTCTTGTTCAGATTTGCCTAACAAATCTTTATAAATTTCATGATTATGCCAACCCATAGGCGGACCGGCCCATTTCACTTTTCCAGGTGTTTTTGAAAACTTTGGAACGATGCCTTGCATGGTTACACTGTCTTTTTTCTCATAATCAAATACTTGAATCAAATTTTCTCTTTCTTTGATATGCGGATCCTTAAACAGATCCTCGACTGAATTCACCCATGCATGAGCGACATCGTGGCGCTCTAAAATTTCACGCAATTCCTCTAAAGTATGGCTGGAGAAAAACGGAACCAGATATTCATCTAGTTGTTCGCGATTTTGAACTCTGAGTATGTTTGTTTTAAAACGCGGATCATCCACTAATTCAGGATGTCCGATTGCTTCCATAAGCCGTTTGAATATGTTTTGCGTGGATGCGGGAATTACAATCCATTTGTCATCTTTTGTATCATATAAATCATTTGGAGCGACTCCAGGATTATGCGTGCCCACCCGCTCGCGGACAATGCCATTTTCAGCATAATTGATAATGTAATCTTCCATGACTCTTACGAGCGGTTCATATAGGGACAAATCAATTAACTGCCCTTCGCCTGTCAGCTTACGATGATAAAGCGCTAACATAACAGAGAAAGCGCCGTAGACTCCGCCCATTGCATCGGCAATCGGGTAGCCTGAAAATATGGGCTTTCGATCCGGATAGCCTGTCATGTATGTCAATCCGGAAAAGGATTCGGCCACTCTTGCAAAACCTGGTTTGTCTGTATAAGGGCCATTTCTTCCAAACGCCGAAAAATGCATCATGATGATGTCATTTTTGATTTTGACGAGATCCGAATAGTCGATCTTCCACTTTTTCAACGTATCCGGTCGAAAATTTGTAATGACTACATCCGCTTTGGATGCGAGCTCATAAAATAATTCAACCCCTTTCTCTTTCTTTAAATCAAGGGTTATCGCCTTTTTGTTGCGATTTGTCACTTTCCATGTATCGCCTTCAAAGCTGCGCGTCGCGTCCCCGACACCCGGCTTTTCAATTTTAATCACTTCGGCTCCAAAATCACCTAATAAACTCGCAATCAGCGGTGCCGCTAATACTGTAGATGCATCTATGACGCGTATTCCTTCCAATATTTGAACCGAAGGCATAATGCTATCTCTCCTCACTAAATTTTTGCAAAACAATCATTTTCTATAAAAATCCCCTTGCGCTTGATTTAAGCTCATTGTACATTAACTTTAAGTCAACCAAAATTTAATATTCGTTAAATTAATTTAATTATTTTTTAAGGAAGTGCCGACAATGAATCTCGAACAACTCGTTTATATTTTAGAAGTTTATAAAGCAGGTTCAATTTCAAATGCAGCCAAAAACTGCCATGTTACCATCCCGGCGATCAGCCAAGCCATTTCTCTTTTAGAAAAAGAATTAAATACACAAATATTCAAACGTTCGCGCACAGGAAGCATACCTACCGAAAAAGGTCTGCTTATTATAAATAAAGCTGAAGAAATCATCAAAAATATGGAAGAATTAAAAGAGATTGCCCTTTCAGGCGATCATGCCATTCACGGAAACTTGAACATATCAGCCAGTCCAAGCATGATTATTCTCGTATTTGCTGCAGCCTTTGCCTTTAAAAAAGATTATCCCAATGTCGAAATCAAAATCACTGAAAAATCAGCAGAAGAAATCATCGAAAATATTAAAAGCAATAATGACGATATCGGCTTCTTAATGCTCAATTCGGAGCTTTTGGATAACTCCGATTTCTGGGAATACCAATCATTGATAAAAGACAGAATGTATTTATGTGTAGGACGGCATTCGCCTTTGGCAAAAAAATCAACCGTTGAGCCAGAAGAGGCATTGAAGCATCCATTTGTTACGTACAGCGGAATCAATGCGAAACGATTGATGAAAAATTTTTTTAAAAAACATGGCGAAGCCAAGCTTTTATTTCAGTCCAACCAATTTGAAATCATTAAAAGAACCATTTCAGAAGGATTTGCCGTCAGTTTCATCAATGGACTTGTATTAAAAGATGATCCACGCGTATCAAATGGAGACGTCGTGCCGTTAAAGGTCAAAGATTTTGACATTGAAATTCCGTTTGGCTGGCTGAGGAAAAGAAACACTTATTTTTCCCCCGCAGCAAAAAAATTTTTAGCCTATATAAAAAAAGAAGCCGAATCGGGAAATTATTAAAAAATTGATCTGTTTAAATTTACGTGGATAGATGATTGCGAACGATGGTTATAAAAAACGCTCGTAAACCTTTATATAATCAAGTTTACGAGCATTTTTCCATATTCTTCAATTTAGTATTTATTACGAAAATATTATAGTATCCCCGTCACAAATACTCATCGATGTTTTACAAATTAATGGAGAAAAATCTCTTAATCATTGAACAAAAGGATAAATGTCGATACAAAAATTATACTTCCTTTCTTGACGCTTGCTACGTACTGCCGTATTCTTTGCGCAGTTGGCTGGCAATGATGTTCTTTTGAATTTCCGATGCACCTTCATATATGCGCGTAATGCGGGCATCGCGATAG